>NZ_CAUTBW010000011.1:0-57857 GCF_963536905.1 uncultured Alloprevotella sp.
GAAAAGGATTGTGTACTGGCGAGGGAGTGGTTGCACTAACGCGAAGCACTGGGATACCAAAGCGATGGAGAGCCTCTGTGATAAGTAGGTGTTCATGCCCAACATTAGAGAATGCACAGCGCGTAGGCTTGAATTTCTGAATGATATTAAGAATTTCTTCCTCATCGTTATTGGTCCAAGCTGTTTGAAAAACAAGTTTGTCCTTATCAAATATCGACGCCTTTGCGCGTGTGTTTCCTATGTCAATTGTAAGCTGCATTCTGATACGAAGCTATTTGCTTGGCAAAGATACTCCAATCCATCCGATAGGCAAAATTTTTAGAAAAATACGTCTGCGAGTAAAGGTAAAGGCATGATAAAGAGGAGAAAGCTATTCTTTCTTAATTATATACACAAGATTTGTTGAAAGGCTTACTCATTGGGTTTTGCTTTGCCCTATTAATATAGGATTTCACGCAGGGATTTGAGAAGAACGTAGAAGGAACTCTTTGCAGGATATTGTTAATATGTTCTGTTATAACAGGGGTCGGGTACTGACTGCACAGAATCATAAAGAATCCAGGACCTAAAACATTGTTAGAGTTTTCTACAATAAAGTTTGTTTCCAAGTCTTCTGATTTCTTATTGAGCGCATCGGCCTTTTTCCCAAACTTCTTGTTGATGACATCCATGGAATAACCCATTCTCATCATTTTAATGGCTTTTTCCTGTATTTCCCACATCTCGTTGTCAATGCGGTTCTTCTGTCGGTAGAATTTATAGAGGCGGTCGTTTAACGGCCCTCCAGATACGCGCTGTCCAAGATTATCCACAGATATTGTGAGATTACCATTCTCTAAGACAATCGGCATCACATTCTCGTTCTCCATACACACTTGCGCAAGTACGATAGAATCCACGGCTCCAAAGAAGTTGAATCTGCCGTGTATCACTTTGCAAGAGTCTATGTTTTCTGACGTAACTCCATTGGGCGTTACTTTCAGATAGAGCATGCGCCCGTCCAGAACGGGTACTGTCGAATTACCAGCTATGTTGTATTGTTCCGTGCATGAAGTCAGAAACAAACTGGATATAAGTAGTAATAAAAATTGTCGCATGTCTTTTTCTTTTGTGTTGCAAATATACATTGCGGCAATGAAAATGGTTAGTCCTAATTGTTAGAAAATGTTGTTTTATAGTACATTTAACTATTGGTCCAAGGCTTTTAACGAATCTTCGACTCCTTAGAAGAGTGGCTCGGAGAGAGTTATCTGTACTTATTCCTTATTAAGGGATGAGAGGCGAAAGGCGGAGTAAACTTCAAATATAGCTGCGATGCAGAGAGAAAGTTTCCATAAATCGCCTGTCAGCGGCCGTATGTGAAAGTATTCTGTGAACATCAGAACTGCTGTAACTAACAGAAGGATAGCTCCTGACACCTGTTGTCGACGTAGGCGACGAATCACGATGTCCTGCCCCTTGTAGTGTTGGCGAAACTGCACAACGGAAAAGGGGATAGCTCCAATGGTGTAGACTATTGCTGCATAGATGAAATTCTCCTGACTAAGAAAGATGGGGAGTACTGCACCAATAAGTAGGAGGATACCTCCCAGTTGAAAGAGTCGTTCCATTATTATTTCTTTTCTTCTATGAGGTAAACGTCCTCATTATCTTTCTTCATGACAAGGCTCACGCGCGCCACGTCCTCCACAGCTTTCGGACTCTGAGATAATTCGCGCATACGTTTGGAGTCTGCTTCGTATTGTTTGTCGTAGTTTGCAATCTGTTCGAGCATCTCCTGGTTACGCTGATGTAGTTGATAGCGATAAAAGAGGCTATTGTTGTCGAGTAGTCCAATGACAAGAAGGAAGAATATACTTGTAAAGAGATACTTATGTTTCAGTACAAACCTACCAATGCTTGCGAGAGGTGCCATGAGAGTTAAGGTTTAGAGATCATGCTGCTGGAGGCGATATTCAGCAAGCTTTTCATATTTCGTGCCTTTTCGACCATAGTTGGCATAGGGAAAGATACTGATGCCACCGCGCGGGGTGAAGAGACCCGTCACTTCGATGTATTTTGGATCCATCAGCTTGATGAGGTCCTTCATGATAATGTTCACGCAATCTTCGTGGAAGTCGCCGTGATTTCTGAAGCTGAAAAGATAGAGCTTGAGGCTCTTGCTCTCCACCATGCGTACATCAGGAATGTAGCTGATGCGAATTTCTGCAAAATCAGGCTGTCCCGTGATAGGGCAGAGACTGGTGAACTCTGGACAGTTAAAGCGTACCCAGTAATCGTTGTCGGGGTGTTTGTTGACAAAAGATTCCAACACCTCTGGAGCATAATCGCTCTTGTATTCGGTCTTACGCCCCAGCGTGTTCAGACCTTCGTTTTCTCTATTTGAAGCCATAATATATTATAAAGGAATATAAAATCCGACCATTCTTTGCTGGTCGCTTTATTCTTGCGGGTGCATCACCTCGAAAGGTGTCTTACCTGCTGCTTTGAGTTTGAGGTAGGCGTCAAGGCCATGCTTACGCAATTTGCAGCTGGGACAGTGTCCGCAACCATCGCCTGCTATGCCATTGTAGCACGTCAAAGTTTCGTGGCGCACTAAGTCCAGCACACCCAGCTCGTCACTTAAGGCCCATGTTTGGCATTTGTCCAGCCACATGAGTGGCGTGTGGATAACAAACTGTTCGTCCATGGCTAAATTCAGCGTCACATTAAGGCTCTTGATGAAAGAATCTCGACAGTCTGGATAGCCTGAGAAATCTGTTTGTGAAACGCCCGTGACAAGATGGAAGATGCCGCGCTCGCGTGCATAGACAGCAGCGATGCTCAGAAAGAACATGTTGCGCCCAGGTACAAACGTGTTAGGGAAACTATTAGCGGGTTTTTCTTGATCCATCTCCAGAGAGGTATCTGTCAGCGAGTTTTTGCCCAAACTCCCGATGAAACTCACGTCCATTTTGTCGAAATGTACGCCTGCTTTCTTGGCTATCTTCTCTGCCAGTTCCACTTCCAGTACGTGTTTCTGACCATATATGAAAGCAAGTGCGTAGACCTCTTTGAAGTGGGATTTTGCCCAGTAGAGGCAGGTGGTGGAGTCTTGTCCGCCACTGAATACTACTAATACTTTATCGTTGTTCATTGTGTTCTATTGCTATCCTATTCCCAGATCTTGCAGCTTCTTTTGAATGCGAAAGAGAATTTCTATATGACCTTTCAGACCGGGACGTTCATACGATTCCAGCGCCATTTCGCTCATGAGATGGCACGTCTTCTTTACATCCGGAATAATTGTCGCCTGGTCGAGCTCTAGCGAATCGGGCATTTGGTCCTTGTGCACCACGAGCCAATCAGTCAGAGCTTTCACTTCCTCTTTGGTATAGAGTACTATGGGTTTTCGTGCAGCCATAAAATCTGTATTTCCTGCAAAATTAGTGAATTCTTTGCAGAATGCCTATACTTGTAAGCTAAGACAGGATGTGAACAGAGTTTGCTCACATCCCGTGCGTACAACTTTTTCTTGAAGTCTTTTGTTCTTTTTCTTATTCCTCTACGACAACTGTTCTTGTTTTCAGTTGTGCGCCTGCGGCTTTGGCGGCTTCACGGAATATCTCGTTTTTGCGATCGATAGTGAAGCGGCGAAATTTTCCAGCCATGCGGGTCAATTGACCTTTTGGATTGAGCGCGTTAGCGTCTGTAATCCAATCTTCAGCGCGGTAGTCTTGCAACTTGTCGTTTGGAGTCTCTTCTGGCTCATATATATAATGGAGTCGTTGCAGAGACACCGTGAATTTGTTGTCCTCTACCTGGTAGATAACATCATAGAAGAAGCGCGTGCGATGGGTCACCCATGCTTTTTTCTTGAAGTAGAGATATTCCTCGATGCGTGCAGCCAAGAGGCCGTTGGCTTCGTCGTTCTCCACAATGCGGCATTGAGGTAGTGCGTTCTCTCCCTTGATGAGTTGCTGCTGCGTGAAGTCGGTGAGGCGTTTGAAAATTTCGGTTTTGTTTGTGTTAGGCACATCGTAGGTATGGCTGAAGACCACCACACCTTGTTCATTGACAGGAACTGCACCTTTCAGATATTTCTGTTCTGTTTGAGCCACAACTGTCAGCGGCAAGAGGAGGAGCAGGAAAAGTAGTTTGCAGATTTTCATTGTGTTCTATTTTTGTTTGTGTGCAAATATAATGAATTACTTTCGGTCTGTTGTGCGAAAAAACTAAATAAATGTGGATACTTTCTGATTCGCTCTTTTGCAAAAAAATCGTAATATTGCGGCTGTATGGGAAAAAAGCGAATAGGAAAGAAGCGTTTGACTGCAATGTTGGATGCTGCGGCTAAGAAATATGAGGTGCCAGAATTCTTGACGGAAGACCCGAGTTGTTTCATGCACAAGGTGGAGGGGCAGAGTAATCAGGAGTTGATGGGCTTCATTGCTTCTGTGTTTAGTTATGGCAATAGGCGACTCTTCTTCCCGCGTATTCAGTTTTTTCTTGATGTTTCTGCCGGACAACTCGATACTTGGCTGCGAAGTGGAACTTTTCGTAACGATGTGCCCGATGAGGCGCGTTGTTTTTATCGCCTCGACCAGTGGCATCATGTACGCCAATTCTTGGAGGGACTTTATGCGCTCTTGCATGAATATGGAACGCTGGGTGAGTTTGTGCAGCAACGTGTCACAACAGGACTGCAAGCCGTTGAGGCGTTGACTGCTTATTTCTGTCGATGGGATGTAGGGCATTTGGTACCGAAAACTGCTAAATCTTCTTGTAAGCGTGTCTGTATGTTTCTGCGCTGGATGGTGCGTGATGCTTCTCCCGTGGATTTAGGATTATGGACCTTCATCGACAAGCGCTCTCTTCTTATTCCTTTGGATACCCATGTTTTGAATCAAGCTCTCTCACTCGGACTTGTATCCTCTCGCACTGCTTCTATGTCGGCCGTAAAGAGACTTTCCGACCGCTTACTTGAAGTTTTTCCCGACGACCCTCTACGTGCCGATTTCGCCCTCTTTGGTGTCGGCGTGAATGCGGCTGAATTTGTGGAAGAATAAGGAAAAATAGCATTTGCCGACTTTTGTAAACAGAATTCTTAT
Source organism: uncultured Alloprevotella sp. (assembly GCF_963536905.1). Classification (NCBI taxonomy): domain Bacteria; kingdom Pseudomonadati; phylum Bacteroidota; class Bacteroidia; order Bacteroidales; family Prevotellaceae; genus Alloprevotella; species uncultured Alloprevotella sp. The sequence continues at coordinate 5,091 of NZ_CAUTBW010000011.1, forward strand.
TTTAAGTGGCTGAGGGAGGCTTTCTTTTCCATCCTTCTATGTGCTGTGTATATCTATCTTCTTTCTGAGTGATGAATACAATAAGGTTGCTGCTTGGCTTCCTTATTGAGTTGGTGAATATCCTTATTGTGTTGACGGATACAATAAGGAAAATTACAGATTCCTCTTTTCTGCTTTTCGATAAAAATGGAATGTCGAAAAGTTTTTCCTTATTGAAAAGACTCTTCTAAAGAGGGAACAGAGTTTTTCCTCTCCGGCGAATCCTTCGTAATGTATAAAAACTGAGTTTGTGGCTTGATTTAGAGAAATTTCCTCTTCTCTTTGCAACTGGTATAATGTAAAAGAATTAGGCGGTAATAGTAGGAGGATAGGCAACTTTCGGATGCTTTCGACAAATAAGGTTAGAAAACGGAAAAAGGCAGCCACTCAACCCGCAGAGGAGAGTGGCTGCCTTTGTAAATATGTGTATGTCATTTAGGCTTGTCAGCCTACGTCATAGATAGCATGTATTAAACGATGCCTTTGCCGTGGCAGTTCTTAAACTTCTTGCCGCTACCACATGGACAAGGATCGTTGCGGCCCGGCATCTTGTCTTTCACGATAGGTCGCTGCGGATGTTGAGCACGTGTGTCCTGTCCTGCTGCAGCCTGCTGATCGGGATCAGCCATAGGGTCTTCGCTACCGCGATTGGTAGTATAGTTCTGATTTTCGTGAACATCCTCTTCGGCTTCACGAACCTCTTCGGGAGCTGCTACAGGAATCTGGCAGCGCATCAAAGTGCTAACGCTGTTGTTATTAATGCGGTCCACCATGTCGTCAAAGAGTTTCACACTTTCGAGTTTGAAGACGAGAAGCGGATCTTTCTGTTCGTAGGACGCATTCTGCACAGATTTCTTCAAGTCGTCGAGAGCGCGGAGGTTCTCTTTCCAAGCATCGTCAATGTTGTGAAGTAGAATGGCCTTCTCAAAGTCGCGTGTCACTTCCTTGCTCTCGCTTTCGTAAGCCTGCTTCAGATTTGTGCGGATGTTATAAACGAGGCGTCCGTCGCTGATAGGAATGAGAATGTTCTCATATTGCTCGCCTTGGTTTTCATACACCTGCTTGATGACAGGCATAGCCACTTCAGCCAAGCGGTCTGTACGGCGGCGGAAATTAGCTACTGCTGCTTGGAAAGATTGTTCCTTGAGTTCGTCGCGATTCTTATTGAGCAGTTCTTCCTCTGTGAAGGGAACTTCCATCGCCATAATGTCGAGGAACTGTTCGCGGCAGCGTTCGTAGTCGTTGCCTGCTCTGTCGATAATGGTAACAATGCGGTCCCAAATCATATTGGAGATATCCATGCCTATGCGCTCTCCCATGAGGGCGTGGCGGCGTTTCTCGTAGATTACAGTACGCTGCTTGTTCATCACATCATCATATTCCAACAAACGCTTACGGATACCGAAGTTGTTTTCTTCCACTCTTTTTTGCGCACGCTCAATGGAGTTGTTCACCATCTTAGCTTCAATCATCTCACCATCCTTGAAACCGAGTCGGTCCATAACTTTGGCGATACGTTCGCTAGCAAATAGGCGCATAAGTTTATCTTCAAGGCTTACGAAGAATACTGAAGAGCCTGGGTCGCCTTGACGGCCGGCACGACCGCGCAGCTGACGGTCGACGCGACGACTTTCGTGGCGCTCCGTACCTATGATGGCCAAACCACCAGCTTCTTTTACTTCGTCGGAAAGTTTGATGTCGGTACCACGACCTGCCATGTTTGTGGCGATAGTCACTGCACCCAAGAGGCGTTCTTCTTCGCGAACTTCACCCGGAGTATTGTCGTTGATGCTCTTCTGATATAGTTCGGCGCTTTGCTTATCACCAAACGCAGTACCATCGGCAGCAATATAGGACTTGCCCAATGTGCTCTTACCTGCTTGCGCAACAACCTGTGCCTCCTGTTGGTGAAGTTTTGCATTAAGAATCTGATGTGGGATGCGACGCAAGTCAAGCATACGGCCCAAAAGCTCGCTGACCTCAACGCTAGTGGTACCCACGAGCACTGGACGGCCTTGTAGGCGCATCTTTTCAATTTCTTCGATAACGGCCTTATACTTCTCACGCTGCGTGCGGTATACGCGGTCGTTCATATCGTTGCGGAGGATGGGGCGGTTTGTTGGAATCTCCACTACGTCCAACTTATAGATATTCCAGAACTCACCTGCTTCCGTAGATGCAGTACCTGTCATACCGGAGAGTTTGTGGTACATACGGAAATAGTTCTGTAGAGTAATGGTAGCAAAGGTTTGTGTAGCAGCTTCTACTTTCACATGCTCCTTTGCTTCAACAGCCTGGTGCAGACCATCGCTCCAGCGGCGGCCTTCCATAATACGACCCGTCTGCTCGTCCACGATTTTCACCTGTCCGTCCATAACAACGTATTCTTCGTTGATATTAAACATGGAGTAGGCTTTGAGGAGCTGCAGGAGAGTGTGTACACGGTCGCTCTGGATTGCGTACTCAGCCAGCATTTGGTCTTTCTTGTCAACGCGCTCTTGCTCACTCAGCGTTGTGTCGGCTTCTACTTCTGACATTTCAGAGGTAATGTCGGGGAGGACAAAGAGTTTGTCGTTGTTCACTTCTTTAGCCAACCAAGCACTACCTTTATCCGTCAGGTCGACAGAATTCATCTTTTCATCAACAACAAAGTAAAGCGGCTCGACAGCTTCGGGCATTCGTTTGTTGTTATTCTCCATGTAGATTTCTTCCGTCTTGAGCATACCAGCTTTTACGCCCGGTTCGGAGAGGAACTTAATGAGCGGTTTGTTTTTAGGCAGAGCCTTGTGGCTGCGATAGAGGGAGAGGAATCCTTCTTCTGTCTTTCCTTCAGCAATAAGTTTCTTCGCTTCGGCAAGATACTCGGTGGCGAGTTTTCGCTGAACATTTACTAGGCGTTCTACCAGCGGTTGATACTGCTCATACATCTGGTCGTCGCCCTTAGGTACAGGACCAGAAATAATCAGCGGCGTACGAGCGTCATCAATAAGCACTGAGTCGACCTCATCGACAATCGCGAAGTTATGTCCGCGCTGTACGAGATCTGCTGGGCTCATTGCCATGTTATCACGAAGGTAGTCGAAACCAAACTCGTTATTCGTACCAAATGTAATATCAGCCAAGTAAGCTTGACGGCGCGACTGTGAGTTAGGTTCGTGTTTGTCGATGCAGTCAACGCTGAAACCATGGAACATATATATTGGGCCGTTCCATTCAGAGTCACGCTTGGCGAGATAGTCGTTCACAGTCACGACGTGAACTCCGTTACCTGTCAGTGCATTAAGGAAGACGGGCAGCGTAGATACAAGTGTCTTACCTTCACCCGTAGCCATTTCGGCGATTTTACCTTGATGCAGAACAACACCACCAAAGAGCTGAACATCGTAGTGGATCATGTTCCACGTTACCTCATTGCCACCAGCAATCCAGTGGTTCTTATAGAGAGCTTTCTCTCCTTCAATGGTAACGAAGTCGTGTGTGGTGGCCAGTTCGCGGTCGAAGTCGTTAGCTGTAACCTCTATGATTTCGTTTTCAGTAAAGCGGCGCGCCGTGTCCTTAACAATAGCGAACACTTGGGGCATAACTTCGTTGAGTGCTTCTTCGTAGCGTTCGAGAACATCCTTTTCGAGTTTGTCGATTTGATTGAAAATCGGTTCGCGGTCCTCAATAGGAGTTTCTTCAATCTTTGCTTTGAGCTCGGTTATCTTTTCCTTGATGTCGTCCGCAGAGTGCTGAACTTTTTCTTTCAGTTCTTGCGTCTTAGCTCGAAGGCCATCATTGTCGAGCGCCTCAATCTCAGCGGCGGCGGCCTTAATCTTTTCTACAAGCGGCTGAATCAGCTTCATGTCGCGCTGACTCTTGTCGCCGAATAGCTTTTGAAGGAATTTAATTATATCCATATTTGTATTTTTTTGTTATCAAATGGAGAATAAATAAAGTTGTTGTAATGTTGCGTCACTATATATATAATGAGTGGTAGCAACGAGGTGTTTGTCACCGTTCACTTGCGACAAACGAATTGTAGCCATTATTTGAGCGGCTGTAGCTTGCAACCGTTCGGGGCTCTAATACGAATCGCCTTGCTGAGTGTTGGGGCGATGTAGTCGATGGTTACGGGCGTTGTTATCTCCTCGTGGGTGATGCCGTAACCAAAGAAAATAATAGGAAACGGGATATATGTTGCCCGAACCTGTTGGTTTTTCTGATCGTCAGTATTGGTGTAGCGCCAACCGGGAGCCACCTCAATGAGGATGTCGCCCGAAGTGCGCGCGTTATATCCGTTGCGAATTTTGCTAATGCCTGGCGTCCAAGCTCCTTGTATGAGGCGTTGTGAGGTATAAACATCCTTTACGCCGTCAAGTTGCAGTAGGAAATCCTGACAACGTTCTAAAAGTTCGCCAAGATTGATTTGCTTGTTTTCTATGAACTTCCTGTTGAGGTATATCTGCCGTCCGTAGCACGCCTCTACATAGTTTCCTTGTCCATAGACTGCTGCGAGGTACATATTGAGCAAAGAAGCTGATCGCTTCATGTCGAATGCCCCCGTCGGCACGTTATATTTGTGTAAATCTTCTTCTTCGTCTTCTTCGGACGTCCCAGTAGACGTTAGAGCTATCAAAGTGTTTTGCAAACCGATGCGTCGGTCTATTGCCTGCAAAAGTTCTGCCAAGGAACGGTCAAGACGAACATACGTGTCTTGTAGTTCCATTGATGGCTTTCCGCCAGCGTAGAATGTGAGCGATAAGAGATCCGAAATTTCGTCCTGCCCCAACATACTGCCGTTTATAGCCGTTGATGCAAGGCGAGCCACCATTTCGTTCACAAGTCCGCTTGTCGGAAGCTGATTTGCCGTGAGTTTGTGGGCAAAAGGCTTTTTCATTCCTCCCGAGGGGAAGTAGTTGAAATTACCCACCAATTCGTTGAGCGGCTTCCAAAGCGTTGGCAGCGTTTGATTGTTCTCAGCGCGTACCCATGAAGGCAACGTTCCGAAATATGCAGAAGTAGTCCAGCGTCCAGTCCGTGCATCCATCCATACAGTAGCATCTGTAGAATGGCCCCCCGTTAGGATAGCGCATTCTTTAAAAGGAGCTATGGAATAGACGAGGGCCCGTCCATTGGTAGCTATCTTCATTTCGTCTCCCAGTGTGGAGACGCTCAGATATTGCGGACTGTCGTTAGCACCGGTGCAGAACACGGGGCGCAATGTCTTGCGGTCCGTCCAGCGCAAGCCTATGATGCCATGATCGGAAGGGGTTGTACCTGTGGAAATAGTTGCTGCCGTTGCAGCGTGGTCGGCCCAAGCCGAAGGATTTTCTGCTTGTGAATAGACAAGTCCTTGTCCGATCAATCGGCGGAAGCCATCGGGGCCGTAAAGCGGCATAAAAGCCTGAACGTAATCGCTGCGCAATCCGTCAACAAGTATATTCACTACAAGACGCGGGACGGCCGTTCCAGCCGCTGCAGGTTCTGCAGCCGCCAACACCGTTATTGCGGTGAGAAGGGATATGAGGAATCGTCCTTGTTTTGTAGTCATTTGTCAGAAGAAGTGCCAGCAAGCAGCGGTCTGCATCGCCAGCGGATGATAGAAATAAGCCCGCGCATTAGCAAACACAATGCCAAAAGCAGCATGGCTGTAGGGATTATTTGTAATTGTAGGCCAGTTACAGCCAAAGTGAATACGGCTGCGAGTGTCCCGTATAGGGGGAAGTAATAGTCCTGTAAGCCTCGGTGTTCACGCATTATTTTTATGGGAAGCCAAACAAGAGGGAGCGGATTGAGGACGCCTATGAGCCAGTTGCTTCCTACCGCTGGTTGAGCAGAGAAGAAGAACAGCACAAAAACCACCAAACCTGCCAAGCCCTGCACCAGCATTAGCGTGTTATCGAAAAGGTGAAAAACACGTCCCGTGCGGAGTTCGGTCCAACTAAGTGCTACAGTAGAGCACAAGAGCAGTATAGCCACCATGAGTGGAGTAAAGGGCGTGGCAGAAGCCGCAGCTTGTGGCACGTTTACTACTATCGTTTCATCTTTTAGCAAAGGTATGCTGTTGCCCAAGCTGTCTTTTGTGGTGGCTTGCGTAAGCATTTGTTCGGCCAAGAGGGGGAACATCATTCGTGCGTGCTGATTTAGCAGTGTATCCACGTCACATCCCAGAATGAGGTCTTGTCCAAATTCTAACCACGGAGAATCCTGTGTATAGCTATGAATGATATCCCTATAGGTCGTAGAGGGCTGCTTATCAGCAGGAAGGGCGAACGGTGCCACTTTTCCTATCATGTCAATAGCCCGTGAGGTGCAGTTGTCACGCAGAAAGTTATAACGATAACTTCTATTCTCAGGCTGCGCGTTGAGCACAAGATTCTGGAAAAGTTCTGACGTTTGTTGGGAAGAGATATTGAGCTTTTGTTCTCTCACGGGGCGTTGTCGCTCAGTATATTCGGCTGCAAAATCGGGAAAACTTGTCACTCCGAGAATATAGTCGGCCTTTCCGAGCGTGAATTCCCAGGTAAAGCGGCCGACATCTTGGAAAGAAAAAATCCCGTAGTTAAATACCCAATCGTCGCCCGTTTTTGTGTTTTGAATGCGCAAAGCCGTATGGCCGTAAAGCTCGTAACTCTTCGTGCCTGGAGCACATGTCAGCAGACTGGCTTTGAGCGAGTCGGACTGGGCGGCTAATGGCAACGCGAGCAACCAAGAAATCAATATGTACAAGTATTTGCGCATTCGGCTGCAAAGTTACGAAAACAAACGTAACCAATCCTTTTCGTTTGTGATAAAATCACTCCTATATATAAATATAGAGAAAAATATGCCGAAGTTTCTTCTCTCCTTTCTCTGCTTCGAATCTTTTTTCTCGTTCTCCCTTCCAGCTTTCCATGGTTCCTATAAATCTGCGTAAAGTCTTTTTCCATGCTGCTACCAAACCTTCCTATTTTACCGTCTGATTATTTGACAAACAACTTTTTCAATCTAGCGCGAGAAAAAGTGCTTCAAAGTTGAATCTCTCAGTCTTGCGTTCTTCTCCTTCTTAAAAAGATGACTTCTTCTCTCAAAGAAACCCACTTTTTTCTCTCAAAAATCTCTTTTTATCCTTGTTTTGGATGAAAATACAATAAAGTTGTCCGCCAAAATCCTTATTGCGTCCGCTGACATCCTTATTGTATTTGAAATTCCCCTTATAGGAATTTTAATTCCGCCTATAGAAATTTTATTTTCTCCTTGAGGAATTAGAAATTGCCTTATTGTAGTGGTGTTTCAAAACGGCGTTCTTTTCGGCCGAAGGCGTTTGAGTTGGATTTCAAACGATTCTCAGGCCTATAGAATACGAAGATTTTTGACAAAATACAAGCTTCAGTTCTTTTCCTTCTCTTCGTCAAGATTTCTCCTTATTTCCCCTCCGAATAGTGTATAAAAGTTTGTGAAAACATGCCGAAAAGCAGTTTTTTGGCAAAAAGAAAGTTTTTTATCAAAAAAACCTTTGAAAAAATGTAAAGTTTCAAATTTAACGCCTTATATTAGGCGGCGTAATGTTAATCTGACACTAAAAATAACCGACAGTGAGTATCAGTGGAAAGAATTTAGCAATTTTCGAGTAAGCGAGTTTTGCTCGCTGAACGTACGAAGCTTTTCGTCCGCAGACCTTCACTAATAAAAAAAGATTATGCTATGGATAAAAAAACAATTGTCATTGGCGTTATTGGAGCCGATGTCCATGCCGTAGGCAATAAGATTATTGATTTAACGCTGAAGCAAAAAGGCTTCAACGTGGTAAACCTCGGTGTGATGGTCTCTCAGGAAGAATTTATAGAGGCAGCTGTTGAAACGCAAGCTGATGCCATCATTGTGTCGTCTCTTTATGGACACGGCGAGATCGACTGTATGGGGTTCCGCGAAAAGTGTGATGAGGCCGGTCTCAAAGGATTACCTCTCTTCGTAGGAGGTAACCTCGTGGTGGGTAAGCAAGACTTCAAAGATGTTGAAGCGCGCTTCCGTAAGATGGGCTTCGATTATGTTTATCCTCCCAACACCCCGATAGAATGTACGCTCGTTGATATCCGTAGAGCTGTAGGACTGACAGAACCAGCGGTCGAAATGGCGGAAGATGGGGAAGAAGCCATGAAAAACTCGACCCTACAAGCGGCCACAACTGTTGGAACAACCACTGAAAGTACTCTGTTATGAAATATTTAGCAGTCGACATAGGCAGTACTTACACGAAAGTGACAGCCATCGATGGCGACTTGCGAAAGATTGTGGGCACGGCGCGCGCCTTCACGACGATAGCCGACGATGTCACCTTAGGACTTCAACGCGCCTTGGATGCGTTGGGCGATTTCGTATGGGACGATATGCTCGTCTGTAGCAGTGCCGCCGGCGGACTAAAGATGGTGGCGCTCGGCCTTGTTCCCGATCTAACAGCAAAAGCCGCGCGCACTGCCGCCTCTAATGCAGGAGCGAAAGTGATGCAGACGTTTGCCTACGAGATAAGCAAACGTGAGGAGCAAGAAATTTACGATTTGAATCCCGACCTCGTGTTGCTCTGTGGCGGTACGGATGGGGGCAACAAAGAAGTGATAACGGCCAATGCGCGCCGTCTCTGCTCCATTCCACGACCTTTTACAACCATCGTGGCAGGCAATAAAAGTGCGGCCGACGAGATTGTCGAAATCTTTGAAGCAGCAGGCAAACCCTATGTGCTGACAGAGAATGTGATGCCCGAATTCAACCGACTCAATATTGAGCCTGCGCGAGATGCCATTCGTCAGTTATTCATCTCTCGCATCGTTGAAGCCAAAGGCCTTAAAAGGGTGCAAGCTCAGACTCCTCACCAAATTATTCCCACACCGCTTGCCGTGTTGCAAGCCTGCGAGCTACTGAGTCGAGGAACGGAGCAACAAGAAGGTTTGGGCGACTTGATGGCTGTCGATGTGGGAGGTGCTACCACGGATGTCTATTCCATGGCTTCGGGAGAGCCAACGGTGGAAAGTACGCTTACTAAGGGGCTTCCAGAACCTTGGAGTAAGCGCACCGTAGAAGGCGATTTGGGTATGCGTTATAGTCTTCCTCATGTGTTGGAGCAGATGGAAAATCCGTCTGCCGAACTTCGCAGTTGGGTGGAACGTTGTGTGGCCCAGCCCGAAACACTGGCTTTAGCCGATAGCGAAGAAAAGCAAATGGAAGAACTGCTGGGGCGCATGGCCGTCTCTGTGGCCGTTGAGCGTCATTGTGGGCGTATGGCCGATGTTTATACTCCGCTCGGATTGATGCACACTTTGGAAGGAAAAGACTTGATGCAGGTGCCGCTGATGATAGGCATTGGCGGTGTACTCTTAGGGAGCAGTCATCCAGAAGAGATTCTAAAAGGCAGTGTATATGATCTGCGCCATCCCGAGATAGCTAAACCGCACCGTCCACGCCTCATGCTCGATGGCCAGTATATATTTGCTGCTATGGGCATGCTCTCTCAAACAAATCCAGAATTGGCTTTCGAACTGATGAGGGCTACTTTGAAGGAAGTGGGAAAAGGCTCTTGTTCAGTATAACTAATAATCTTATAATACCAATATGGAAACCAAACTAAAAAACGAAAGAATTCCAGAAGGTGAATTTATGGCCGAGCGACAAGAAGTCTTGGCCCAGTGGCCCACGGGTGGTGGGGTAAATTTCCAAGATGCTGTTGACTACCAGCTTCAGATTCCTCGTGAAAAACGTTTTGGCGAAAAACTTCAAAAGGCCGTTGCCGACAAGGTGACATTGATACAGCCGCGTGCAGGTGTGGCTCTCTATCGCGAGCAGATAGAACTGTTGCAATTTCTTGAGGACAAAGGCGGAGCCGACCTTCTGCCGACTACAATCGACAGCTATACGCGCTTAAATCGCTATAATGAAGTGGAAGTGGGCATTGAGAAAAGTAAAATATCCGGCCGTTCTATGCTCAATGGTTTCCCTGCTGTCAATTACGGTGTCAATATCTGCCGCATTGTTACTTCTGCGCTCCGCAATCCAGTGCAGGTGCGCCACGGTACGCCCGATGCTCGACTGCTCACCGAAATAACGATGGCGGGCGGTTTCACCTCTTTTGAGGGCGGCGGTATCTCTTATAATATTCCGTACTCCAAGAATCATTCTGTAGCAAAAACTATTCGTCATTGGCAATATACGGACCGTCTTATCGGCATGTATGAAGAAGCTGGCGTTAGCATCAATCGCGAACCCTTCGGCCCGCTGACAGGTACGCTGATTCCGCCGTGTATCAGTAACTCAGTAGCCATTATCGAAGGATTGCTCGCAGCGACCCAAGGCGTGAAGGATTTAACTGTGGGTTATGGCCAGTGCGGCAATTTGATACAAGACGTTGCAGCCATCCGCGCCCTTGACCGAATGGCCAAGAAGTATATGCACAAGTATGGTTTTGACGATACTCGCATTACAACCGTGTTCCACCAATGGATGGGCGGATTCCCCCAAGACGAATCCAAAGCCTTCGGCGTGATCAGTTGGGGAGCTGCTGCTGCCGCTTTGGCAAAGGCCACAAAAGTTATCGTAAAGACCCCACACGAGGCCTATGGCGTGCCGACGAAAGAAGCCAATGCTTCGGGACTTCGCGCAACAAAACAGCTCATCTCAATGCTTCGCGACCAAGATCTCCGCAACATACCTGAAGTTATCAAGGAGTCGGAAATCATTGAAGCCGAAATGAAATGTATCCTCGATAAGGTAGAGGAACTGGGCAAGGGCGATATGGCTCTCGGTGCAGTGGCTGGTTTCGAAGCCGGCGTTCTTGACATTCCGTTTGCGCCTAACCGCAACAACGCGGGTAAAGTACTCCCCGCACGCGATGATAAAGGTGCTATACGCATCTTAGAAATGGGGCATCTTCCTTTCTCTCAAGCTCTGAAAGACTTTCATCGAGAGCGACTTGAAGAACGTGCGCGCCACGAAGGTCGTCCCGTTAGTTTGCAAATGGTGATAGACGATGTTTACGCTATAGAAAAGGGGTTCCTTGTGGGACGTCCAGAAACAGAGAATATAATGATTGGTTAGAGGCTTTGATGAGTTCGCCAATACAAATAACCCAAAACACAACAAAATAATTGATACCACTATGAAAATCAAGAAAGTGATTTGCTCAGCAGGGAAAACAGGTTTTTTCTTTGACGATCAGCGCGCCATCAAAGCTGGAGCACGCAACGATGGCAACTTCTATACGGGCGAGCCTGTTACACCAGGCTTTACCAGCGTTCGCCAAGCTGGCGAATCCATATCTGTTCTCTTTTTGCTCGAAGATGGCCAAATGGCTCATGGAGACTGTGCTGCCGTACAATACTCTGGTGCGGGCGGCCGCGACCCTCTGTTTTTGGCCAAAGACTTTATACCCGTCATTGAAAAGGAAATAGCCCCGCGCTACGAAGGGTTAGAAATCACCTCTTTCCGCGAGTTGGCTGACATCGTAGATAAAATGGTGTCGCCCACTACAGGTAAGATTTACCATACCGCCATCCGCTACGGCATTACACAAGCCTGCTTGGATGCAGTGGCCAAGAGTCAGCACAAACTCATGGCTGAAGTTGTGGCCGAAGAGTATGGCACAAAAGTTAGCGAGGAGATGATTCCTATTTTCACCCAGTCGGGCGATGATCGCTACCTCAACGCCGATAAGATGATTATGAAGACAGCCGCCGTACTACCTCACGCGCTATTCAATCACGTAGAGGACAAAGTGGGCTGGCAAGGTGAGAAAATCCGCGCTTATGTTGAATGGCTTCGCAATAGAGTGATTGAGAAACGACCGCGCCCCGACTATCAACCCGTGTTCCACATAGATGTTTACGGAACGCTCGGAATTGTTTTCGATAATGATTTCAAACGCATTGCCGAGTATATCTCCGAATTGGCAGAAGTGGCAAAACCTTTCAAACTGCGTGTGGAAGGGCCAGTAGATATGGGAGAAAAACAAGCTCAGATAGAAGCATTGGCTGCTATCCGCCGCCACATGGAGGCTATCGGTACTGACGCTGAAATTGTGGCCGATGAATGGTGCAACACCTTTGAGGATGTGCGCGACTTCACAGAAGCTAAAGCTGGCCACATGGCACAAATCAAAACGCCCGACTTGGGAGGTATTAACAACTCTATAGAAGCTGTGCTCTATTGTAAAGAACATGGAATGGGCGCTTATTTGGGTGGTACTTGTAACGAAACAAACCGATCAGCCGAAGTATGTGCCCACATTGCTATGGCGACTCGCCCCGTGCAGTATCTTGCCAAACCAGGAATGGGAGTGGACGAGGGTTATATGATTGTATATAACGAGATGGCTCGCATATTGGCCGTCAGAGCAGCAAAATAGAAAAGGAGGACTCGTTATGGAAGAATTGAAAGTTTTATCCCCAACGGCCATCCTCGGCTATGGCTTTCCAGAGCAATCCTTCAAAGAAGGAATGCGTCGTCACCCAGATGTCATTGCCTGCGATGCAGGCTCTACAGACCCAGGCCCATACTATTTGGGCGCAGGCTATAGTTTTACGGACAATAATGCAGTGAAGCGCGACCTTTCTATTATGATACCTGCCGCTCTGGAGGAGGGAATCCCCCTGATGATTGGAACGGCTGGCGGTTGCGGTGCTCGTCCACACGTAGAGCTTACGGTGAATATTATTCGCGAAATAGCGCGTGAGCAGCATCTCCATTTTAAGATGGCCGTGATTGATGCTGAGTTTGAAAAGGACTATATCAAAGCAGAGTTGCGCAAAGGAAACGTTACTCCGCTTGGTCCTGCTCCAGAACTCACTGAAGCGAATGTTGACGAATGTATTCACATCGTGGGACAGATGGGCGAAGAGCCATATATGAAGGCCTTAGAAATGGGAGCACAAGTGATTCTTGCAGGCCGCTCTTACGACCCGTGTGAGTTTTCAGCCCTTGCCATCAGCAAAGGATTTCCTAAAGCGCTCGCCATCCATATGGGAAAAATCTTGGAGTGTGCAGCTATCACGGCTTTGCCAGGAAGTGGCTCCGACTGTATGTTAGGAACGCTCCGCAAGGATAGTTTTGTGGTAGAACCGCTCAACCCTGAACGTAAATGCACTACGCTCTCCGTTGCTGCTCATTCACTTTATGAGAAAAGCAATCCTTACGAACTGCCCGGCCCTGGAGGTGCTATCGACTTGCATAAGACCACTTTCACGCAGTTGAACGAAAGCCAAGTGGAAGTCAGAGGTACTGAGTTCGTTCCTACAGAGGACTATTATATTAAACTGGAAGGTGTTCGCCGCGTGGGCTATCGCACAATTTCGCCTGCAGCTACACATGACCCCGTTATGATTAGTCAGATAGATGAGGTGATACGTGGTGTACGCAATAGAGTGGAGGACAATTTCAATATGAAAGATAGTCGGAATACATGGCTCGACTTCAAAGTCTACGGTAAGAAAGGCGTTATGCACATGTTCCCCGAAACACCCGAATCCTCGTCCGACGAGTTGCTCATAATCATTGAAGCCGTTGCTCCCACGCAGGAGGAGGCCAATACGCTCTGTTCGTTTGCGCGCAGCACGATGTTGCATTACGGCTATGAGGGACGCATCTCCACAGCAGGAAATCTGGCCTTCCCCTTCTCACCAAGCGACTGCCGCATGGGAGAGGTGTTTGAATTCAACGTCTATCACCTATTGCGCGTAGCAGATCCTTGTGAGCCGTTCCCTATACATTTGTTAGAACTATAAGAAAAAGAAATCATTGTTCCTTTGCGTTGTTCTCTAAAAGGCATTTCGCAATCGCTATTCGTAGGATGAAGGTGGGAAGCTTTACCGTGGGGAAAATCCAAAGGGACATTTGATAAAAAATTATTTGTGAAATCATGAAACTAATAGATATAGCTTCTGTCATTCGAAGCAAAAACTCAGGGCCTTATGAGCTAACATTCGATGTTATTTTTAAGGACTTCGAGACGTATGGGAAAGTGAAAGCTGCACAAGCTGTGAGCAAGGAAAAGTTCTGTGCCCTCTATGGCATTCCTGAAACCGATGTGTTTCACCTTGTTTATTTCGACCCTGCAAAGGCTGTGAAAATAACTATCCGTCGCCCAATCCCCAGTGGAGCTTTGGGAGAGACCGACGTTTATGGAGCACAGCAGCATGCTCCCCTTATGGGGATGGAAATAGAAATCTAACAATTTCTTTCAATAACGATTAGATGAGTTCCGCCGGCACAGACTTTTTGTTTGGTCGGCGGAAATTTGTAAGTTTGCTGCATCCAAAAGAGAATCATTATGAGTAAAAAACTTTTATATGCCCTTATGCTCATGGCTTTTGCCTTAGGGATGAGCAGTTGTAAGGAAAACTATTCCAATGGAGAAAAGGTAGGGAACCTTATAGAGTTCACGCGCAAGGGCGTGATATGGGATAGTTGGGAAGGTCGCCTAAATCTCACACAAACGGGTATGAACACCAGTGGCGCCCCTTTTTCTTTCTCATTCGACAACGACCGTACTGATCAAGACTCCTTGATTCAGCTGCTCTATCAAGCACAAGTTGAGGGGTGGAAAGTGAAACTGAAATACCACGAGGTTTGGGGACTTAAAAATATCTTTACCAATCGCGGTGAGACCGATTATTTCGTGGACGATGTCACTGTGCTTGATAAAGACTTTGCAAATGTTGCCAAGCGTCTTAATGGCGCTGCCCAGCAAGGCCGAGTAGTTGACACAATTTATGTGGTTTTAGATAAAAGTGAACTAAAAAAGCAGAGATAGGAACTACGGTGCGAAAGATTTTCCCAAGCAGCAAATATAGCTGATATTGAAACCTAAAAATATCCTTATTGCGTTTGAAAATACAATAAGGCTATCAGCTGGTATCCTTATTCCGTCAGCTGACATCCTTATTGTATCTGCGGTGACAACAAAGCTAAGTGTGACAACAATTATTGCTGTCTGAATTTTGTTGTCACACTCGTAATGGGATATTCATTAGAATTTTATGAAAGTTTGTGACAACGTGACGATGAAATATCGCTTTTTATAGAGAGTGCATGGTTGTGCTGAAATTATGCCAAGATTAAAATTCCTCTTACTAAAAGGGCTGAATCTTCTCTTGAAAGATTCAGCCTTAATTTTTGATGTTTCCTTGAATAGGAGAGCTCTCTTCAATCGGAGCCTGCTTGCAGTAAGTTACATGCTCTCTTTTAAAATGTCTACGACCTCTTCGAAGGTGAGTTTGCGGTAGCCACTATCGAGGATAATCGTTCCTTTGGCAATTCCCTCAAGCATCTCGTTTGTTGCTCCTAGTTCGCTGATAGTTAGGGGGAGTCCTATTTCTTTCATCCAGGCTTCCATGGCAGCAAGTCCTTCTTCTGCCACTTGATGGTCGGTTTTTCCTGAAGGGCAGATGCCCCACACTTCTTCGGCAAAGCGTTTGAAGCGAGATACGGCAAAGGGGAGTGTGTGTTTATAATAGGGGAGAGAAACTGCGGATAAGGCAAAACCGTGAGGAGCATGGGTGTAAGCACCAATGGAGTGGCCAAACATGTGAACCATCCAGTCCTGGCGTTTACCGCAGCCAATGAGAGTGTTCAATGCCCAAGTAGCAGTCCACATTATGTTGGAGCGAGCTTCATAGTCTTGTGGATCTGCCACAGCCTTGCGACTTGCCACAATCAAACTCTTCAATAATCCTTCAGCAATATAATCTGAGGTATTGTCGTCTGTACCAGAGAAATACTGCTCAAGGATATGGCTGAATATGTCGAAGATACCTGCTCTCATCTGTTCATTGGGAACGGTCATGGTGAAACGCGGGTTGAGAATGGCAAAACGCGGTATTAAACGGTCATCGAATACGTGTCCGATTTTTGCGGTATGCTCTGCATCCGTGATGACACTTCCTGCGTTCATCTCACTTCCCGTTCCAGCCATCGTCAGAACACATCCAACGGGCAGAATCTTTTGTTCTTTGGGCGGATTTTGCTGCTGAACAAAAAATGTGTTCCAGTAATCTCCTTCAAAATGGGCTGAAGCCGCCACTGCTTTAGAGTAGTCGGCCACAGAACCACCACCTACCGCAAGAATGAAATCTACTTTCTGATTGCGCGCTATTTGTATGCCCTCGTGCAACTTTTCCAGTGTTGGATTCGACATGACTCCTGCATCTTCCACAATAGTTTTTCCTGCTTTTTTTAGTAATCCTATCACGCGATCATAGATGCCGTTACGTTTTATTGAGCCCCCGCCATAAGTGAGCATTACTGTGGAGCCAGTCATCTTAAGCTCTTCGGCGAGGTTGTTGAGTGCATTTTCTCCAAAGTAAAGCTTTGTGGGATTGTGATAAGTGAAATTTCCTAACATATCTCTTTTCTGTTTAGATGTGTGCTTATTCCGTGGTTTGTAGATAAACACACCATGTTGTTTGTTATCCTTTTATCGTACTGCAAATCTCTACGAGATATCAACGTGTGGTATTTTAGTAAGATTTTCTTTGATTTCTTCGTCGCTGAGTGAATAGTTTTGCAAATCGCCAGAGATGAAGCTGTCGTAGGAAGGCATATCGATGAGTCCGTGTCCGCTTAGGCAGAAGAGGAGAGCTGGTGCTTTCCCTTCTTCGTCGGCTTTTCTTGCCTCTCGGATAGTGGCAGCAATAGCGTGACAGCTCTCAGGTGCGGGAATGATACCTTCCGCTTGTGCAAAAAGTAGACCAGCGTTGAAAGCTTCTAATTGAGCAATGTCTACACCGTGCATGTGTCCATCTTTGATAAGTTGCGACACCAGCGTTCCTGCACCATGGTAGCGGAGGCCGCCTGCGTGGATATTGGCAGGTTTGAAGTCGTGTCCCAGTGTGTACATGGGCAGAAGAGGCGTATAACCAGCCTCATCACCAAAGTCGTATTCAAATTTCCCTCGCGTTAGTTTAGGGCAACTTTGGGGCTCTGCTGCGATAAATTCCGTATTGGGGTGAGTGCCATCAAATACGTGGCGCATAAAGGGGAAGGCGAGACCTCCAAAGTTGCTCCCACCACCGAAACACGCGATAACTTTGTCGGGATATTCTCCCGCCATTTCCATTTGTTTTTCTGCTTCCAATCCTATGATGGTTTGATGAAGCGTGACATGATTGAGTACACTTCCCAGCGTATATTTGCACCCAGGTGTTGTTGTGGCCAGTTCGATGGCTTCACTAATGGCTGTACCGAGTGAACCTGTATGGCGAGGATCGCGCGTGATAATGTTTTTTCCTGCGCGGGTACTCATGGAAGGAGATCCCTCTACGGTAGCTCCGAAAGTGCGCATAATCATGGAGCGGTAAGGCTTTTGCTGCATGGTGAGTTTCACCTGATAAACGGCCGCTTCCAAGCCATAAAGACGCGCAGCATAGGAGAGAGCAACGCCCCACTGCCCTGCACCAGTTTCCGTTGTTACATTAGTGTCACCCTCCTGCTTGCAATAGTAGCACTGAGGTATGGCAGAATTGACTTTGTGAGAACCGAGCGGATTGACTGACTCGTTTTTGAAATAGATATGTGCCTTTGTACCGAGAGCTTTCTCAAGGGCGTAAGCACGCACAAGTGGGGTAGAGCGATAGAAGGTGTACTTCTCTTGCACTTCCTCAGGAATGTCAATCCATTTGTGCTCCGTGTCGAGCTCTTGTTTTGCACATTCGTGATTGAAGATACGTGTCAAATCCTCGACAGATAACGGTTTGCGAGTAGCGGGATTGAGAGGAGGCAGAGGCTTGTTGGGCATATCTGCCAATATATTATACCATTGCTTGGGTAAGTCTTGTTCTGCTAAATAAAACTTCTTTTGTTTCATGAAAAGATAAGCGTTTAAGTGTTGTTTCTTTTAGTTTGTGTAAGCACATGTATGCAGTATCTTTAAGACAAAGCAGTTACTATTGATGGCTAATTCTGTACATTATGCTTTTTTATGTTATTTTGGCGACTGTCTAATATGGTTTGGTTCCGCATTTTCTCCTTTGTTCATTGATGCGAATTTCATCGCTGAAAACCCATTCTCCAGGGCGTGGAGCGCGTGCTTGGAGGCGGATGTAGCGTGCTTTTTTTGTTCCTATCCATCTCCAATGAACGTATAGAGGTTTGCTGTTAGGTTCACGCGGTGCTCCTTTTTGGAAAATCTCACGGAAGTTGCGCCCATTCTTAGAAATAGAGATACGGAAATCTTCTGGGAGATAAATCCACGCCTCACTATTCTGCAAAAACTCCATGTCAATATTGTGAATTGCTTTTACCTTGCCAAGATCAAGCGTCAGGTCCGTGCAGTAGGGCTTCTGTATCGTGTCGGCGGATTGGCAAAAGCCTTGCCAACGGCCATCGGTGTGACTCCAGCCGCCATAAATGCCATCTATGAGTGCCTCATTTCCGCCCGCTGGATAGTATGTACTAAATGGTCGGTGATAGACCACCTTTATATCATTAGCTTGAGAGCGTTTGGGAGTTTGACTTTCAGGGCGTTCGCCAACTTCTTTGCGTAAATCGAAATAGTGGATGCCTAAACTGTCGAGATGGGGGTATTGGCGAATGATGCTTTGTCGGAAATGGCTAATATCGCTAATGCGTCCTTTTAGTCCTATTTCAGCGATGGCCAACTCCCGCGGATAGAGCATATATTCTGCATGTTCTGGCGTTTCAATAAATTCTGTCCACAGATTTCCTTGCAGACCAAGAATGTGGCTACGTTCTTCTGCACTCAACCCTGTTGCAGGGTCAAAACTAGCAACGTTGTTGAACGTGTTGTAGCCACCTATTCCCGTGGGTTGGAGGTAGGGTGCATCTTGATGATAGTCAAAATAGCAATGACTCGTAGGGCTCATGATAACCTTGTTACCTTGACGGATGGCTTGGCGAGCTGCCGCAGCATTTCGCCATACCATGATGGTCGCTCCAGTAAGCGTGGTGTCCTCCAATGCTTCGTCCCACGCAATCATCTCCCTTCCGTTCTGAGTGAGGAATCGTTGTATGCGCCGAATGAGATAGCCTTGTAGTTCGTTCACATGATTAAAGCCCAGTTCTTTCGCCTTTTGCTGGCAACGCGTACATTTCAGCCAAGTATCTCTACTGGCTTCATCGCCTCCGATGTGTATCCAGTGGGATGGAAATATTTGCATCACTTCTTGCAGAACGTTTTCAAGAAAAGTGTAAGTGGCTTCATTGGATGGACACATATCCGCTTGTGCTCCTTCATTGCCCACGCATTTCAGTTCGGGATAAGTGGCCGTTACTTCTTCACTATGCCCCGGCATCTCAATTTCGGGTACGATGGTGATACCCTTCTCTTGTGCGTAGGCCACTAAAGCGCGTAGTTCATCCTGCGTATAGTAGCCACCGTAAGCTGCTGAATCGCCTTCGTGCAGATAGCGACGATCTCCGCCTATCCACCATTTGTGCCAATCTGATTCCGTGCGCCATGCTGCTATCTCCGTGAGGCGTGGATATTTCTTTATTTCAATGCGCCATCCTCCCGCATCGGTAAGGTGCAGGTGTAGACGGTTAATCTTGTGTTCGGCTAAGAAATCAATCTGCTTCCGTAAGAAATCAGTGGTGAAGAAATGACGCGAAAGGTCAAGCATGCAGCCTCGCCACGAATAGGCAGGAGAAACTGCGTTTTCTTTCTCTTGAGCTTGCATAAGAGAGGTGCAAGAAAGAAGAACTCCAACGCACAAAACTCTTGTCACGTTGCGTAGAAATGAAAAAATAGTCATAAATATAAGCTTTAGTATGCCACGAAGTTACTGTTTTTACTTGAAATTCTATGGATGTATAAGATTTATCCGTATCTTCGCCCTATAAAAGAATAGTTATTATGTCCGGAACAATTCAACAAATACAGCGTGCGTTGCGTAAGGCCGCGTCGAAATTTCCCCTTGAGGCGGAGAATTACCCGATGACAGATATCATTTTGCAAGTGAAGCAAGAAGGTGGGGAACTTTTGATTTTTGATGACAACGATACAGAGCTGACTCGTTGCGTTGTGGAAGAATGGCTTGGCGATACTTCGGAAGATTTCTACGAACGTATCCAACCTGTGCTAAAAGAAGCCATTTTAGATATTAAAGAAGAAATGGATTCTCTGAATGTACTCAAACCTTATTCTTTTGTACTCTTCGACGACGACAATTCTGCCGTGGCTAATCTCTATCTGGTAGATGATGATTTGATTCAGATAGATGATAATTTGCTGCCAGGACTTGACGAAGATCTTGAATCCTTTTGGGAGACGTTGAGTAAAGAATAAGTTTAGGACTAAAGCCGCGGAATATATAGCCCCTTTCGTTTTTGAAGAATAGGTAGCCCCTCTCTGTTGCTGCAATCTATCTTTTCTTACATTTAGGGCAAATCCCCTTCATCATATAGTTGACACTTTTGATGAAAAAACCTTCGGGCGTTGTTACAAGCGGAATAGGCGTTTCTTCCAAACAATAGGTTTGATGACACTCTTCGCAGTAGAAATGAACGTGCATATCATCATCTCGTCCTGATGTGTCGGAATGGCCGTGACAAAGTTCGTATTTCACGCTATCGCCGCCATCTTCAAGCACATGAACCAAATGCTGTTGGCGGAAAATGGTCAGAGTTCGGAAAATACCAGATTTATCGATGGATGGAATTTTTTGTACCAAATCTGAGAGCGAGAGCGGGTGGGACGCCTCGGATAGTGCTCTGGCTATGATAAGGCGATTGGCTGTTGGACGTATTTCGTGTTGAGCGAAGAGTTCTTCTATGTCTGTGTGCATGGTTTCTACAGCTTTGGCATCAAAGGCCAACTTTTTACTTACGAAGCAAAAGTAAGAAAAAAATCTATCACTTCATTTATTGCATCTTAGGTTACTGAAAGAATGACTACTGAGCGGAAAATCATCCATGTTGATATGGACTGCTTTTTTGCAGCCGTTGAGCAGCGCGACAATCCAGAGTTGCGTGGCAAACCTGTGGCCGTTGGCAATGATGAAGAGCGTAGCGTTGTCACTACTGCTAGCTACGAGGCGCGTAAGTTTGGCGTACATTCTGCCCAATCTGTTCAAGTGGCCAAACGCTTATGCCCGTCACTGGTTATTGTTCCGTGCCATTTTGAGAAGTATAGAGCTGTGAATCATCAGATAAGTGAGATTTTCCATGATTATACGGATCAAGTAGAGTTTTTGAGTATTGATGAGGCTTTCCTGGATGTGACGGAAAACAAAAAAGGGATAGAATTGGCAGTGGATATTGCGCGCGAAATAAAGACCCGTATTCAGGAAGAGCTCCAACTGACGGCTTCGGCAGGTGTGAGCTATTGTAAATTGCTGGCAAAGATAGCCTCAGATTATCGCAAGCCTGACGGACTCTGTACTATTCATCCCGATAAGGCTCTCCGCTTCATTGCTCATTTGCCTGTTACAAAACTTTGGGGCGTAGGGCCTAAAACGGCTGAGCGCCTTCATCAGATGGGAATATATACAGGGGAGCAACTGCGCGAATATTCTTTACACAGTCTGATACGCGACTTTGGAAAAATGGGGCAGGTATTCTATAATTTTGCACGTGGTATTGATGAACGCCCCGTGGTGACAACGCGTGAGGCCAAATCTGTTGGATGTGAGCGTACTTTTGAAAAAGATTTACATATACAGGCGTCTATTATTGTCGAATTATACCACGTCACATTAGAACTTGTGGAGCGCATCAAGAAACATAAGTTTGAGGGTAGAACTTTGACATTGAAAGTGAAATATGCGGACTTTACGCAAATCACTCGCAGTTTGACACAACAAGAACTCTTGCGTACAAAGAAGCAAATTCTTCCATTGGCAAAGCAACTATTGGCCAAAACTGACACTTCCCGTCCTATACGCTTGCTTGGCCTTTCCGTGTCGTCACCGAAGGAAGAAGACGTAAAAAAGCCCGAATGGATTCAGTTGGAGTTTGATTTTGGTGATGAAAGCACTTGGTTGGGTGGTACTTCTGAACCATAATTCTTGCAACTTTCTTAGGAGATTTTTCACCTTTTTCAGTACAGGGGCGCGTGTTATTTATCGACTCAAAAATATCCTTATTGCGTTTGAAAATACAATAAGGCTGTCAGCTGACAGAATAAGGCTGTCAGTTGACGCGCTTATTGTATTTTTGGCGATGATAAGAAGAGTGAAAATGATGAAGAGATGCGCTCTCTTCTGTATCTTGTTTTTTCCGTTGTCACGTTGTTATATCGCCACGCTTGATACTTAAGGTGTTGAAAGAGTTTGTATTATGGTTGTGACAACAGTGTGATAATAACCGATAGTGCAAAAGCTTGTTGTCACGCATGAAAGTGTTTCTAAAAATCCGCAACACCTATTGTTGAGCGTTGCGGATAGAGAATTGAGAGTTATCGAGAATTTTTATAAAAGGTCAAAAACGGGAGAAGGAAAACTGTGAGGAACTGATGATAGTTTCAGCGTTTATTTGCACTTTCTCCATGAATTTTCTTGCCTCCTATTCATTGTTTGTCTTCTCAAGAACTTGTGTAAGAATTTCGGGTAGTTCCCAATCACATTCTTTCATTTCTTCCAGTCGTTTTTTGCCTGCTACCGATAGTGAGAAGTACATTTCGCGTTTGTCTGTCTTTCCCATAACACGCGAGATGAGTTCTTTTTTTTCGACGGCGCAGATAATCTTTGAAGTGTTGGAACATGTCAATCCTAAGGCTTCAGCAATTTCGCCCGATGTCAAACTTTTATTTTCGGACAACAGGCAAAGGAGCATTCCTTCGTTGATATTTATGGCATGAAGCTTTTGCATTTCTTGTTCCAAAGCTGTGATAGCACGATAGATGCTGCGCAAGCGACAGATACATTTTTTGTCCATGTCTGTTCTTTAAATAAAGAGATTAACATTTGCTTCTTCGGCACGTTGCATATAAGTGGCAACACCGCCTATGCTTACTCCATCGATGAATTCTTCTTTGTCTATTCCCATCATGTCCATCGACATCTGGCACGCAATAAATTCTACGCCGTTGGCGAGTGCTTGATCGCGTAACTCTTCAAGTGAGTTGATGTTTTTCTTGCGCATAATGTAACGAATGAGCCGATCGCCAATGCCCAGCATACTCATCTGAGAGAGGTGTAAGCTTTTAGAGCTTTTGGGGAGCATCCACGAAAACATCTTGCCGAAGAAATCTTTTTTCACCTTTGGTTTCTGTTCGCGTTTGAGAACGTTGAGCCCCCAGAAGGTAAAGAAAATAGAAACTTTATGCCCTGTGGCAGCTGCTCCGTTTGCTAAAACAAAGGTGGCCAGAGCTTTGTCGAGGTCATCGCTAAACATGATCAGCGTTTTGTTTTTGCTATTGCTGGCAGTGTGAGATGTGCATTCTACTGGAGCGTTCTTTTCGATGACCACAGTGTGATAGCCTTTTTGGATTGTACTCGTAATGAAATTATTTCCAGTTGTTTGACACCATGCCTCGGCATCACGCGAAAATCCAGCGTCTGTAGCTACAATCTCAATGCGTTCGCCAACCTGCGCTTGGTCCATAGCATTTTTCAACTTCATGATAGGGCCAGGGCATTGCAGTCCACACGCATCTATTTTTAGAGTAGATATGCAGGGCTTTGTAGTATTTATTTCTGGCTGCTTCTTCGGAGTCGGAGCAATAGAAATAGGTGCAGTGGCAAGGGAGTAAATTTGATACCCACCTGAGAGGTTTCGCACCTTCTCAAAACCATGCCCCTGAAGGATTCGCAGTGCTAAATAGCCGCGTAGACCAACAGCGCAGAACACTATGATTTCTTTGTCCTTTGGTAGTTCGTTGATGCGCTCGCGCAGGTCGTTCAACGGGATATTTACTGCCCCTTGAATTGTGCCCAGTTTGTATTCGCTTGGAGTTCTGACATCAAGAAGGAATGTCTTATTGAGGTCGAGGCTATCTATCTCTCTCCAATAAATAGCTGGCATTGCACCATTTATAATATTATGAGCCACATAGCCCGCAATGGCTATCGGATCTTTTGCAGAGGAGAAAGGCGGTGCATAAGCCTGCTCCACGCGTATGAGATCTTCCACAGTGCCCCCATTCTTGATGATAAGTGCAATTTGATCAATGCGTTTGTCCACTCCATCATGTCCCACGCATTGTGCACCAAATAATCGTCCAGTCTTGGGGTCGAAAGTCAGTTTGGTTGTTAGGCGGAATGAGCCAGGGTAGTAGCCAGCGTGTGCCGCCGAAATAGTTGTGGAGCTAGCATACGCAATTCCTGCTTGCTTCAATCGCTTTGCAGGCACTCCCGTAGTAGCCACTGTGAGATCGAAAACCTTTGCAATGGCAGTTCCTATGGAGCCTTCGTATTTTTCTACTTTGCCCCTTACCATATTGTCTGCCACAATGCGCGCTTGCCTATTGGCAGGACCTGCCAGATAGTTGAGCCAGTTTTCTCCTGTAATGGGGTGGGGGAATTCGATTGCATCTCCCACAGCAAAGATGTCGGGGATGGATGTTTCTAAATATTCGTCCACTTGAATGCCACGCCCCACGCGGATGCCGGCTTCGGCAGCGAGATGCGTAGAAGGGCGAACTCCGATGGAGAGCAGTACGAGGTCTGCATCTATGTTTTCACCGTTTGCAAGGCAGACACGGATACGATTGTCGATTTGCTCAAAATGGTCTACGCCTTTTTCAAGATAGAGAGCAACGCCCTTATCCGTCAGATGGCGATGAACGTATGATGCAATGGAGAAATCAACTGGCGCCATGACTTGATTGGCCATTTCAACAATGGAAACCTTTGCACCTGCTTCTTGGAGATTTTCAGCCATTTCCAACCCGATGAAACCTCCGCCCACGACAACCGTACTCTTTACTTCGTGTTCCTGGAGATAGCTTTTGATACGATCGGTGTCCTCCACATTTCGGAGAGTAAAAATTCCCTCAAGGTCAATTCCCTTTAATGGTGGACATATAGGTGTAGCACCAGGTGAGAGCAAAAGACGGTCATAGCTTTCTTCATAGCAAGCACCATCGGCCTTGCGCACTGTTACCGTTTTCTTTTCGGGATGGATAGTGATGGCCTCGCTGCAAATGCGTACGTCCACGTTGAATTGTCGTCCGAAAGCTTCGGGAGTTTGAACGAAAAGTTTTTCACGTTGAGCTATTACGCCACCTATATAATAAGGAAGGCCACAATTTGCATACGAAATATGTGGTCCCTTTTCTAAAAGGATAATCTCTGCCTGTTCGTCAATGCGGCGGATGCGGGCTGCAGCAGTTGCTCCGCCCGCTACGCCGCCAATGATGAGGTGTTTCATTTATTTCCTACGTTTTGAGACGAACTTATTTAAGCAGAATGTCGTTAATTGCGCGTTCAAAGTCGCTCTGTCGCATTGCACCTGTTGCCATTTGAGGTTTTTCATTCATCGGGATGAATAAAATGGAGGGAATGGACTGGATGCCAAAGATTGAAGCAAGTTCTTGCTCTTGGTCAACGTCTACTTTGAATACATTGATACGTCCGTCGTACTCTTCCGCAATCTTTTCGAGCACTGGAGCTGTAGCTTTGCACGGGCCGCACCATGTAGCGTAGAAATCAATGATGGCTGGCTTGTCACCAAGATATTTCCATTCTTGCGGGTTCGTATCGAAGTCCATAATCTGCTTCTTGAAGTCGAGGGTTGTTAAGTTTTGTACACTCATAGTTCTTTTCTTTTAGTGAATGATTCAGTTCTAATTTTTATTTTCCATCGGAAACTTGTGCAAAGATATATCTAATTTTCTGATAAAACAAATTTCCCAAGGAAAATAATTTAGTCGGACAAGAAAAGGTTTGAGAAACGTATCGTCTTCTGCGTTTAGTCGATGAATTTATGAGAAGGAACTATGGACTGAATAGGAGATTTGTAGAATACAAAAAACTATCAACAGATAGGGATGGAACCTTCCGTTGATAGTTTTAGGATAATGATTCTTGTGTAAGAGTTGCTTAACGGCCTATGGAGAAATATTCAAAGCCTGCTGCTTGCATATCGGATGGGTCGTAAATGTTACGGCCATCGAACACTACGGGGCGATTCATTGAGCGGCGAATAACTTCCCATGACGGTAGGCGGAATTGTTTCCATTCGGTCAGGAGCAGAAGCGCATCACTACCTAATGTGGCATCGTAAATATCCTGTGCGTAGTAGACACTATCGCCGATACGGCGTCGACATTCGTTCATGGCAGCAGGATCGTAAACGCGAACTGTGCATCCAGCTTCGAGGAGCTTCTTGATAGTGACGAGCGATGTAGCTTCTCGCATATCGTCGGTTTCAGCTTTGAAGGCTAGGCCCCAAAGAGTGATAGTCTTTCCTTGTAAGTTGCCATTATAGTAGGCGTTTAACTTATTGAAAAGAACGTTCTTTTGGATTTCGTTAACCGCCTCTACAGCCTGCAAAACCTTCATCGGATAACCTTTTTGCTCTGCTGTCTTAATGAGAGCCTTTACGTCCTTGGGAAAGCAAGAGCCCCCGTAGCCGCATCCAGGGTAGAGAAATTTTGAACCTATACGCGTGTCAGAGCCTATACCTTTTCTAACGGCGTTTACATCAGCTCCAACGAGTTCGCAGAGGTTGGCAATGTCGTTCATGAAAGAGATACGCGTGGCCAGCATAGAGTTGGCTGCATATTTTATCATTTCAGCACTGGGAATGTCTGTGAAAATCACGCGGAAGTTATTGAGGAGGAACGGTCTATAGAGTTTCGTCATCAATTCGCGGGCGCGTTCGCTTTCCACACCTACAACTACACGGTCGGGCGACATGAAGTCTTTAATGGCACTTCCTTCTTTCAAGAATTCAGGATTACTAGCTACATCGAACTCTATATTCTTTCCGCGTTTGTCAAGCTCTTCTTGGATAGCTGCCTTTACGCGAGCTGCCGTTCCAACAGGAACGGTTGATTTTGTGACTACAACAAGATACCGGTTCATATATTGTCCCACCTCGTGCGCCACATTGAGCACATAACTAAGGTCGGCACTTCCATCTTCATCGGGAGGTGTTCCTACAGCGCTAAATACCGCTTCTACATCGCTTATGCAATCGCGCAACTGAGTGCTGAAGTGTAAACGGCCTTCTCTATAGTTGCGAAGCACCATCTCATCTAGACCTGGCTCATAGATAGGGATGACACCTTTTTTGAGTTGCTCAATCTTTTCTTGATTTATGTCAACGCAGGTCACCTCAACGCCCATTTCAGCGAAGCAAGCTCCACTTACCAGTCCAACATATCCTGTTCCGACAATGGCTATTTTCATTTTTCTTAGGATTGGTGAAAAGAAACTGTTGTAATGAAATTATGCGAATTCTCTCTTGAAAAGAAAAAATTCGCATAATGATAAAACATTTGTCTTGCAGTGAGCAAATGAGTTTATTTTTGAGCCGGAGCCTGCTGTGCAGGAGCAGCGGGAGCTGCACCTTTTTGTTGCGTAGGAAGTTCAGGCATATTAACCTTCATGTCGGTCACAACGGTGCTGGCACTAGATGCCTCGGGCTTTACATAGACTGTAGCAACGCTCAGAACAACGAGCAAAGCAGCCAAAGTCCAAGTGGCTCTTTCTACAAAGTCAGTTGTTTTGCGTACACCCATGATAGCGTTTGATGCAGAAAAGTTGGATGCCAAACCGCCACCCTTAGATTCCTGAATCAGTACGATGAACGTCAGCAGAATGGCTACAATTACAGCCAGAATGACGAATACTTGATACATTTTTATCTTATTTTTTATGTTTATTATTTGCGATAACTTTCTCTAAGAACCTAATTTGGTCTGCAAAGTAAGCATTTTTTTTCGGATAAACCAAGTTTAGCTTTCTGATAATTTCAATCGCCTTTTCAAACCGTCCTTGTTTGATATAGATACGCGCGAGTGTTTCCGTGAAAAAGTTCTCACTGATTCCTTCGTTTTCGTCGCTCTGTTCCTCAGGAAGTTCAGGCGTAAATTCAGGTTCTTCTTTCAGTTCGATGCGACCTGGTTTTGCAATGAAGTTTTCCACGAGTGTCTTGCTACGCTGATTCCGAGTCGAAGAAGGGAGAACGGTTCCTTCTTCTTCGGGTTCTGCATCGTCGAGTTGTAGAAGGAAAGCCGTATAATCTGTTGTTGCATCAGCAGCAGTAGGTTGTCGATGCGGTGTTTCAGTGTGTACAGGATCTTCTTGCAGATAGTTGTCGATGAGAGAATTGGCACGCTCACTTCGATTATGTGGAGTTTGCGCAGGCAGTGTGGACTGTTCAATCGGCGGTGTGTTTTTGATGTCAAACGGAGAGCCTTCGAAAAGATGAAAGAGAACACGGCGGTCGGGCAGAAATAGTGCTGCACGGCGTAGTTCCTCTCCAAAGCTGGGATCGTGAAGCAGAAAGAGATTCTGCAAGAACATAAGGCGAGCTGCAGCATAGTAGGGGTAGCGCCCCACAAGTTCACGAAGCTTGTAGAGAGAATCTTTGTCGAGACGTTCTGGATGATCTATGTAGGCAGTAATTTCCATTCGTATTATAATAGATACAGCCAAATTACCAGTCGGCAACAGTGGCGTTAAATATCTGATCCGTCAGGTCGGCTATCATTTCCGTTACCAAACGTTCTTGAACGGTGGCCAACTGCTGTGAAGAATCATATTGAGTAGTGGCAGAAAATTGTTTCTCCCAACTTTCGTTTGTTTTGTTGTTTTGGAAGCGGATATTAACCGTCATGCGCAGCTGAACTTGTGAGGCATAGCCATTGGCAGATACAGCTTTATTATATTGATCGTATGCTGTTATTTCTCCTGAGATATGGAGGTCGCCTCCACGCTTAACGAGGCGCAGGCGAGTTTGATTGGCATAGATGTCCTGCAACTTATTGTTGAACATGCTTTCCATAGGCGCCCAACCGTAAGGTGCTCGATTCGGAATTTTATCTATTTGGATAGACTTGATTACATCGTAGTTGATGGACGTTCCAGTAAAATGGTATTTGATGCTACAAGCTGAAAGCGTGAACAGCATCATACATAGCAGTAAATCAGATAGATGTCGTTTAACTTTCCAAACCATAATCTTTTATTTTACGATAGAGCGTACGTTCAGAAATTCCTAGTTGGTCAGCTGCCAACTTACGGTGGCCGCCGCTACGTTCCAGTGCTTTTTGAATCGAAAGCTTTTCTTGGTCTTCAAGTGAGAGGAGCTGTTGCGTTTCATTATCCTTCACTTCTTCCGCATCATCAAAATAGGAAGGTGCAACCTTCATCGGCTGATCGTCTTTACGATACAACGTAATGTCACTACTTTCTGACGGTACAGCTTCCTGATGGCCATTAACTTTTCCGTGCAAGAGATTTTCATTGACCACCTTTTTCAATTCTGTCACATCGCGTCGAAGGTCGAAAAGTATCTGATACAATATTTCTCGTTCGTTTTCAAAACAACGTTCTGTCTTTTTCTTTTCAACAATAGCCAACTGATTGTGCTTTAGCTCTTCAGGAAGATATGTACTTAAAATTTCTGGTGTTATCTCCCTTGCTTCCGCCGTTACAGACATGTTCTCGGCAATATTTTTTAATTGCCGCACGTTTCCAGGCCATGAGTAGGCCTTTATCATATTGCGTGCTTCTTCTGTTAGGCGGATGGGCGGCATTTTGTACTTCTCGCTCATCTCCAAGGCAAATTTGCGGAAAAGTAGTACCACATCTTCTCCACGCTCGCGCAGAGGAGGGACGGCAATGGATACGCTATTGAGTCGATAGTACAAATCTTCACGGAATTTTCCTTCTCCGATAGCTCTCTCCATATTAACATTGGTAGCGGCAACAATGCGCACATCTGTTTTTCTCACTTCGCTGGCTCCCACGGGAATATATTCGCCGGTTTCCAATACACGCAGAAGGCGTGCTTGGGTCTGCAAGGGTAGTTCGCCCACTTCATCAAGGAAGAGAGTGCCACCATTGGCCACACTGAAATATCCCTCACGCTTTTCGATTGCTCCCGTAAAAGCTCCTTTTTCATGCCCGAAGAGTTCGGAGTCAATAGTGCCTTCAGGGATTGCTCCACAGTTCACAGCAAAATATTTCTTTGTCTTGCGTGTACTATGGTCGTGAATGATGCGAGGAAAAACCTCCTTACCCACACCATTCTCGCCTTGGATGAGGACTGAGAGATCGACAGGGGCAATCTTGAGCGCCACATCAATAGCTCTATTCAAGCCTTCGTCGTTGCCCACGATGTTATAGCGCTGCTTGATTTTTTGGAGTTGACCTTCGTTCATGTTTGTTGAAAATTGGAGTACAAAGTTAAGCAATAATCAATAAATTTATCATTTCCTTCTGCTGAATTTTGGGCAGATGGCGAATTTCCCTGAAAGCTTCTTTTTCTTGCTTGTGTTCCTTTGTTTTGGAAAATAAAGTAAGGAAGCGAGTGCTTGTTCGTTGAAAGATATATAATTTTGCAACGTACTTAAAGAATAAAAAGATGAAGATAAACAAAAACAGAATAAATAGCTGTAAGGGGGCAAGCGACCTCCTTTCTGCTGTCTTTTGTCTTTGCTTGCTCCTCTCGTTCTTTTCCGCCTGCGGGAAAGGAGAGAAAAATACGGCAGAAGAGAAAGTGTCAGACACAGTAAAAGTAGATACAACGGCTCTTCTTGTGCATCAGATTAGCAATTGTGCGCGGCTTTACACTACGGAATACCAATATCATAAGATAATAACTTATAGCGATGATCCCCAAATAGTAGGAAATTTGGGCTCGACAAGTTTTTCTATACCTACTCGTTTGGGCGAACGCAAGATAGCTATACCTATAGATGTATCTGTGAAAGGTTATGTCGACTTTGCTTCATTCAGTCGGGCCAATATTGAGCGTTCCGATTCGGGTATTGTTGTAGTGCTTCCCGACCCTCAAATTATTGTCACAGCCTCCAAAATCGATCACGCAGCAGTTCGACAATATATTGACCCTCTCCGCTCCCGCTTTTCGGACCAAGAGATGATGAGCTTTGCTCGTCAAGGAGAGGACAGTATTATTAGCCACATGGACAAATCCGCCATTCTTGCTTCGGCGCAGACTGGAGCGGCCCGTGTCTTGCTCCCTATGCTCCACCGAATGGGCTATTCGGAGCACAATGCCACCATTTCTTTCCGCCGCGACCTCACGCCTGAGTCACTACAAAAGAACATTACCATCCAACGTTTGCAATAATCCGCTATGAATGAACTTGATAATCGTCCGCAAGCATCTGGCTTCGGCAAGATATGCAAAAAGGTTTGGGACAAATTTGCCTATTTTTTGCAGTTTATAGTCTACACAATGATAAAAGGCTGGCAAATATGGCTCATTATGATTTGCCTCGTAGTAGCCGCTATAGTTTTCCGTCAATGCCGCGATGAAAAAAATAGTGGTAATAAGTTGGCCAGTCTCCGCATGGAGAAATCGACAACAATAGATGTGACGCCTGAAGAGATTCGAGCCATTCGCAATATCGGGCAATGGGAATTTCTTTCTATTGAAACTGAGGAAATGGCCGAACTCTACAAAAAGAACGCACTTTCAGTATCTCAGTTGTCTGCCATCTATAGTGGTACGCTCCGTTTAGGCGTAGATATGTCGAAAGCTCCCGAGCAATGGTTTACGGCCAAAGGAGATACAGCTGTTCTCAACTTGCCTGCCGTAGGACTTCTCGACAATCATTTTATTGATGAGGCTCGCACGCGCACATTCTACGAGTCGGGAACATGGACAGCCGCAGAGCGCGAAAGTCTCTACCAGAAAGCAAAGAATCAGATGATGAAACGCTGTCTTACAAAGGCTAATTTACTGGCTGCTCGCCGAAACTCCACAGCACATTTCAATCAAATGTTTTTCAACTTCGGCTTTAAATTCGTCATTATTAATTATGGTGTGCACTCCAACTAACATGTAGAGTTGGAGTCGTTCCCTTTCTTGTTTTTTCTGGATTTTGTGACTGAATAAGCATTTACTGTCTCTTTTTATCTCTTTTTTGTTTTACGTAACCTAACATAAAATGAATGAAAAGGCCTATTTTTGTATTCATAATAAAAGGTTAGTTTATGATTAAGACTACAATGGCAACAAAGCTTCCTCGTAAATTAGAGCAGAAGATGCAGATAGTTGGTGAGCAAATCCGACTTGCTCGTTTACGTCGTAATCTGAGTGTCGCGCAGGTGGCAGATCGCGCCACTTGCTCCCCTGTCACTATCAACAGAGTGGAGAAGGGTACACCAACTGTAGCCATAGGTATTTATCTCCGTGTGTTGTATGCGTTGCAATTAGAAGAAGACATTTTGCTGTTAGCGCAAAAGGATGAGCTTGGGAGGGCTTTGCAGGATCTTTCCCTTAAGCATCGGCTGCGTGCATCTAAAAAAGTGTAAGAGATGAATAGGTTGTTTGTTTATGGCGACTTTGATTGGTTGGAAAGTCCTCTTCTGATCGGCCAGCTTGGGTATGAATCTCTCCGTGGATCTGATTCTTATTCATTTTGTTTTGATGAGAATTGGTTGGCGAAGTATGGTAATCTCATGTTGAGTGCAGATATCAATAATTATGTAGGTACGCAGTACACCCAACTTGGAAAAGATATTTTTGGCTGCTTTAGTGATGTGCTGCCCGACCGCTGGGGACGAACACTCTTAAATCGTTGTGAACAGATACAAGCCGCTGAGGAGAAGCGACCAGTAAGAAGACTATCTTCTTTTGACTATCTGACGGGAATTGATGACTTTTCTCGCATGGGAGGATTTAGATTTGCGACAGAAAAAGGAGGTGTGTTTATCAATAGTAAAGAGGATTTTCGTATTCCTCCTTTGACCGATATTCGTACATTGGCCGTAGCTAGTATGGCACTTGAAAGAAGTGAAGAAAAGAACTTATTGCCTGAGAAAAAATGGATTCAACAGCTTGTTCTTCCAGGAACTTCTTTGGGAGGAGCTCGTCCTAAAGCAGGAGTTGTGGATGAGAGTGGAAAACTTTATATGGCTAAATTCCCTTCCCGAAAAGATGATTATGATGTAGCCCTTTGGGAGCATCATAGCCATTTGTTAGCAAAAGCGTGCGGAGTTGTTGCTGCGGAAACGCGTGTGGTAAATTCTGGAGCGAAATATCATGCGCTTCTTTCTCTGCGGTTTGATCGAACGCATAGTGGTAGGCGAATTCATTTTGCTTCTGCAATGACTCTGTTAGGACTATCTGATGGCTGTGATGCTAAAACGGGGAATGGTTATCTTGATATCGTTGATTTTATTCTTCAGCACTGTTGTGATGTGAGTGAGAATCTTTCTCAGTTATTTCGGCGTGTAGCTTTCAATATAGCCATAGGTAATAGTGATGACCACTTTCGCAATCATGGTTTCGTATTGACTTCTCGTGGTTGGACTCTATCTCCTGCTTACGATATGAACCCCACTTTGAATAACTGTCAGAGTTTGCTCATCAATTCTTATACCAATGATGCTAGTCTCCAAATTTTACAAGATTCTTGCGCAGAGTATATGATCGCTAAGAATGATGCCTGTGCTATTATAGAGGAGGTACGACAAGGTGTGAGACAGTGGGAGACGTTGGCAATAAGTTTGGGCATCAGTAAGCGCGAGAGAAATATGTTTGCTCAGGTTTATAACAAGACAATTTGAACCCTGTATGTTTCTTTTTATAGAGTTAATTTACTGTCTGATATTTTTACAAATGGTTTTCTCAATCTAGAGTGCGAGTAGAGCACTTAGATGAGTGAATTATCGCAAGAAAGGCTTTGGCAGGATTGTTCTTTTTAGGTTTTTCTTTGTTTTTATGTTCTACAACATAAAAACAGCGTATTTTTTCTTTTAGTTAGGCGTTTTTCTCCTTATTCTTTCGGCTGATACAATAAAGATGTCAGTCGATAGCCTTATTGTATTTGAAATTCCCCTTATTGTATTTTTAATTTCTCAAGGAGAAAATAAAATTTGTAGTATAGAAATTAGAAAAAACTCCTTTTTAGTGGTGTTTCAAATTTGCGTTTTCTCGAGTTGCTGGCAGAAAAGTTGAATTTCGCGGCATTCTCGGAGGTGTAGAATGCGAAAATAATTGACAAAAGTGTTTGTTCTTTACGCTATGATAAATATGCGGTTTGCTGTGTGTAGGAAACCGTAGCTTATGAAAAAGAAAAATCCACAATGCTCAAGAGGCATTGTGGATAGAAAGGGTGTGTGGAAGTTGGGCTGGCTGCTACTGAATTGTAGTTTAGTTCTGCCAGTCTGCACACTTTAGAGATTGTTCTTGAAGAACTCGGAAATGCGCGTCATCAAGTGGAGACGTGTGTTTCCGCCTGAGATGAAGTGATTTCGATTCGTATAGATTTGCATTTGGAATTGCTTATTGGCTTGAACAGCTGCCTCTGCCCATTCAGCACAATTGCGATAGTGGACATTGTCATCGGCCGTTCCGTGAATCAACAAGAGATTACCGTGGAGCTTCTCTACGCGGTTGATTGGATTGATATTGTAACCTTCGTTTTCTTTGGGAGTGCGCATATATCGCTCTGTGTAAACCGTGTCGTAGTACTTCCAATTGGTGGGAGCAGCCACAGCTACACCAGCTTTGAATACGGGGCGGCCTTCGCTCATGGACATGAGCGTGTTAAATCCGCCGAAACTCCAGCCCCAAATGCCGATGCGGTTTTTGTCAACATAGGGGAGTGTACCCAAATATTGTGCGGCTTCGACCTGATCTTTAGACTCCAGTTCTCCAAGTTTCAGATAGGTGCATTTTTCAAACTCAGAGCCGCGAGCACCTGTGCCGCGTCCGTCGACGATGACGAAGATGTAGCCCTGCTCGTTCATGTAGCTTTCCCAGATGCCGCCTCCGCTGAAACCTATCTTCCAGTTGTCGGTCACTTCTTGAGAGCCAGGACCGCTATACTGGTACATGATGACGGGATACTTCTTTGTGGCGTCAAAGTTTTTAGGTTTTTGCATCCAGCCATTGAGCTGAACGCCCTCGCTCGTAGTGAAGGTAAAGAATTCCTGCTGACCGGTGAAGGATGCCACCTTTTCTTTCAGCTCTTTGTTGTCCAAAAGTGTAGACAGAGTTTTTCCGTTGCCATCGCGCAGAGTGGTAACATAAGGTGTAGTAGTGTTCGACCACACGTTCATAAAGTAGTTGAAATTTTTGGAGAAGGTAGCGCTGTTCGTACCTGTTTCAGTGGAGAGTTTGCGCGTACGTCCGTTTTTATCGTTCACATATACCGAACGGCGCAACGGGCTTTCCTGTGCCGACTGATAATAGCAGTTGCCCGTTTTCGGGTCGTAGCCATAGAAAGTCGTCACATCGTAGTTGCCCTTCGTGAGCGGCCGCACGAGTTGTCCGTTGAGATTGTAGAGATAAACGTGTTGGTAGCCGGTGCGATCAGAGATAAAAGTGAATTGTCCTGGATAGAAAGTCAAGGCATCGTAGGCACTCTCTTGAATATATTTAGTGCCATTCTCGCGCAGAGCCAGTTTGGCTTCCGTTGAACGCGGATTGACCATGTAGATGTCCATTCTGTCCTGATGGCGGTTGAGCGTGACCACAGCCAGACGGTCTGGGTCGCTCGTGAATTGTATGCGTGGAATATAACCGTCAGAATCTACGGGGACGGCCATCGTTCGTGTTACGCGATTCTTTATATCAAAGGTCTTGACGGAAACTTCCGAGTTTTTCGCGCCTGCAACAGGATATTTGTAGTCGTATGTACCTGGGTATTCATCGTATTGCTCGAGAGTGGGGTGAGAACCCTTGAATTCTTGGATAGAATAGATGGGCACTTTGCTTTCATCATAGCGAATCCACGCCAACACTTTGCTGTCAGCCGAGAATGTGAAGCTGCAATTTGTGGAGAACTCCTCCTCGTTGACCCAATCAGGGATGCCATTGAGGACCTCGTTGAATTTTCCGTCTTTCGTAATCTGACTCTCGGCGTTGTCGAAGAGGAGCTTGACGAGGAAAAGGTTGTTCTTGCGCGCAAAGGCAATCATCGTTCCGTCGGGAGAGAAAACGGGCACTTGCTGTGGGCCGCCTTCGCTCAGGTGGGTGAAGCGGTTGTTTTTAACGTCGAAGATATAGTATTCGGCTGTGAACGAGCGGCGATAGATGCTTTTCGTTTTTGTCTGAAGTAGGATGCGACTTTCGTCAGGTGACATGATATAGCCGTCGATGTGCTCCAGTTTGATCGGTCCACGGGCTGTGCTGGCATCGAAGAGTGTACCAATTTCCTCGCCATTCTTGAAGGAGCGGCGAATGATGCGGCGGGAGTCTTCCGAAAGTTGAGTGTAGCTGTTGCCATCATTGGCAGGGCGCACACCATAAATGCGGTGCGCGTAGTAGCGACCAGACGTGATATCCTTCAGATTGAGCGAATCGCTTTGTGCTGCAACGTTGCCCACAGAAAGAACGGCACAGGTGGCCAATACAAGTAATTTGTTCATAAGTGTTTATGTTTCAGGGTTCAAGCGGAAAGGAGAAGCCTTTCTGCTCGTAAAGAATTACGTTTGCGAAGTTAATACTTTTTCTTAACTTTGCAAAGTAGTAAATCAGTGATATAGGACAAGTTGGAGGTTTACATGTGCCTGCGAGTCGGGGTGATAAACGAAGTTTTGGCCACTTGCAGCTCTGTCTTTCTCTTTGTCCCACATGCTCAAATATATAGTTATGGAAAATGAAAATATAGGCCGTTATGGTTTCTGTGTGGAACCTTATACGGAAGATGCCACGGGACATGTGAGCCTGAGTTTCTTGGGAAATCAGATTTTACGTTGTGCTGGTATGCACGCCACAGCTCATGGTTTTGGTTATGAACAACTCATTGCGCACAATCTCGTTTGGGTGCTCTCGCGCTTGGTACTAACATTTGAAGATCGCCCGAAAACGCTTGAACATTATACTATCTCAACGTGGGTGACGAAGGTTTACCGCCAGTTTACGGAGCGCCTCTTCCGTTTGGAGGCAGAAAACGGAGAACCGACGGGGTATGGTTTCAGCATTTGGGCAGCTATCGACTACAAAACGCGGCAGCCCATCGATTTGGAGAAACTTCCTGACGGCGGCTTTACTTCTGTCCTTCTGCCCAAGGAGGATTTTCCTATCTCTGGAGCAGGACGCGTCAGGGTGAAAAGCGAAGAGCCGGTCTGTCAGTATCGTGCTGGTTTTAGCGACTTGGATATTAACGGACATGTCAATTCTATGCGCTATTTGGAGATGATTCTCAATCTCTTTTCGGCTGACTATCATCGAACACATCAAATACGTCGCATAGAACTTCAGTTCTGCAATGAGAGTTATTGTGGCGACACGTTGCTACTGTTTAGGGAAGATAAGAATGAGAACGTTTGCGACGTGGAAATCCGTAAGGGCGCTTCTGTTATCGTAAGAGCGGAAATCGAAACAGCTGCGCTTTAGAAAAATAGAAGGAGGAAGTTAGCATCTCTGCCAGCTTCCTCCTTTTGTATCATAAATGTGTATTTTGAAAAGCAAAAGATTGTTCCTCTTTATCTCATAAGTATTTTGAGATTAGTGGGACTTCTTTCTTCTTAGTTGCTTAATTACTTTTTACTTGGTTATTTATCGCCTTGGCCAAAAGGATTCTCCAGTTTGACACGTTGCCAGGATTCAATAGCAGGAACGCTTCTACCTTGCAAGTGATATGAAATGCGTAGTCGGTCGGGTGTATCAAAGGAATAATTCAACGTATTTGTTGTATTCTTCTGCTGAGGGTCAAAAACGTTGGTCTTGACCTGTTCAGTGTAAGTCTTATCCGAGTTGATGACGTAGTTGCCCTCAATGGTCTGTACTGTGCGCCCATCGTCTTTGGTCATAAGAATAACGCTGAACGTTCCATCGCCACTGATGATTTTCCATACAGGAATAAGTATGCGGTTGCCTTCTTGCGTTATTATTTCTTGTTGCCAAATGCCGAGCAAAGGGTGAGAATGTTGTGCGTAAGCCGTGAGTCCTACGATGAAGGCCAATAAGAGGATGGCGTGTCTGAATTTGTTCATAATTAACTGTGTTTAGGTTGATATTTTCCGCAAATGTACAAGATTTTAGTGGTATTACAACTTTCGCTTATCTTTTTTCAGTAAAATCTTATAACTTTGTCCGCATAAATAAATGTCAGTGTTGAAATGAAAAAGATACTTCTTGTTGCTTCTTGTCTTGTTGTATTAACATTTGCCAGTTGTGGCAAAAAGAATAAGATGGAAGCAGATGCAACTCCAAAGTCTTTAGCGGCAGCTACAACGGGAGGAGTTAACGAGTCGACTACGCCACTCAATCGCACCGATACGTTGCGCGTAGGAGGCCACGTTTTTGAAATCACAACGAACCGACAGACTGATAAGAGTTTGCCAACTGTTAAAGACGAGATGGATGTGCTTTTCTACGACAATAAGGTGGATGTGCGCATTCTATGTGACGGCGAAGAAATGTTTACAAGAACGTTTACAAAAAAAGACTTTGTCGATAAAATTTCTGCTGATGACGCCGCTCGAGATGTTATGCAAGGAATGGCACTCGATAAGGACCATTCTTCGGCACAAACGATTGTGTTGGGAGCACAAATAGGCCAGCCAGGATTGGATGGTGAAGGTCCGGCTTTTTCTGTAAGTGTTTCTCATGATGGTTCTGTTGTAATCCGCAGTGTGTCCAACCAAGTGACAACGAAGACCGATATGGAGGGCATGGATTGAGAAATCTTACACCACTTCTTTATTTTTTTTGAACAAAGAAAGGATTCTGTCCTGCCGCAAAGGAGGGGAACAGAATCCTTTCTGCTATGAAGTTGTAAGTTATATTCTTTTATTTTACATTATCAAAGGCCTGTTTGAGGTCAGTAATAAGATCATCGATATGTTCCGTACCGATGCTGAGGCGGATAGTGCCTGGGAAAATGCCTTGGCTGGCTTGCTCCTCTGGGGTTTCCTGTGAATGGGTCGTTGTAGCAGGATGGATGACGAGTGATTTGAGATCTGCCACGTTGGCCACTAATGAGAAAATCTGCAGGCTGTCGATGAATTGTTGTGCAGCTTTTTTGCCACCTTTGATTTCAAAGGTGAAGATGCTGCCAGCTCCATTAGGGAAGTAGCGCTGATAAAGATCGTGATTAGGATGTGTGGGCAAACTCGGGTGGTTCACCTTCTCCACGAGCGGATGTTGTTGGAGAAAATCCACAACCTTTAATGCGTTTTCAACGTGACGCTCTACGCGTAAAGAAAGAGTCTCAAGTCCTTGTAGAAGTGCCCAAGCGTTGAATGGACTAATAGCTGCACCCGTGTCGCGCAATATGAGTGCGCGGATGCGTGTCACGAATGGGGCGGGAATTTCTCCGAACTTCAGACCATGATATGAAGGATCTGGCTCAGTGAATTGAGGAAATTTATCGCTTTTTGCCCAGTTGAATGTGCCGCCGTCAACGATGACACCGCCCAAAGACGTGCCATGTCCACCGATAAACTTTGTGGCGCTATGGATAACGATATCTGCTCCATGCTCAATGGGGCGTATCAGATAAGGAGTGCCAAACGTGTTATCAATCAAGAGGGGAATTCCGTTGCGATGTGCAATCTCAGCAGTGGCTTCGATATTTGTAATGTTCGAATTGGGGTTACCAAGCGTCTCAATATATAGGAGTTTTGTGTTGGACTGAATCGCTTTCTCGAAAGCCTCCAAGTCGTCTGAATCTACAAAGGTCGTAGAAATTCCAAAACGGCGTAGCGTGTGTTCTAGGAGGTTGTAAGTTCCACCGTAGATTGTTTTAGATGCTACGACGTGGTCGCCTTGGTTAGCTATGTTGATGATGGCGTAGGTTACAGCTGCAGCTCCAGAGGCTACAGCTAATGCGCCAACCCCACCCTCAAGAGCAGATATGCGTTCTTCAAAGATTCCTTGAGTTGTGTTGTTCAAACGACCATAAATGTTGCCTGCATCGCTAAGTGAGAAACGATCCTCTGCATGCTGGAAGTCGTGAAAAACGTATGCAGAAGTCTGATAAATAGGTACTGCCCGACTGTCGCTTGTTGGGTCTGCTTGCTCTTGACCTACATGAAGCTGAAGCGTTTCAAAATGCCATTTTTTGTTACTCATAATTATTGTATTTATTTGTTATCCTGTTTCTATTCTGACTGCAAAGGTAAGAAATAATAGAAATAAATACCAAGTGGTTTTCATGATTTGAAAAATAATACTATATTTGCATTCACAAAAAGGAAAATAAGTAAGTCGCTTCTTTTTTCTTCCTATTTGAATAGAATTTTTTTCTGTTTGCAGGATAGAGAAATAAAGTGAACGCTTGCTTGTCCCAATGCACAGTAAAAAAGAAAAATAATGGGAACGGACAAATTAGACAAGACAGACTTGCAACTTTTGCGCGTGTTGCAGCAGAATGCACGGATGACGACAAAAGAGTTGGCTCATGAGGTAAACCTCTCAACAACCCCTGTGTTTGAACGCTTAAAACGCTTGGAACGCGATGGTATTATTAAGAAATATATTGCAATTCTTGATGCAGAAAAGCTTAATCAGGGATTCACGGTGTTTTGTCAAGTGAAGCTTAAACAAATGAATCGCGATATAGCGCAGAGTTTTGTAGATGTTATAAAAGACATTCCAGAAGTGTCGGAGTGCTATAATATATCTGGTAATTATGACTATCTACTCAAGGTTCATGCCACGGAT
This sequence comes from uncultured Alloprevotella sp., assembly GCF_963536905.1. Lineage (NCBI taxonomy): Bacteria > Pseudomonadati > Bacteroidota > Bacteroidia > Bacteroidales > Prevotellaceae > Alloprevotella > uncultured Alloprevotella sp. The sequence continues at coordinate 45,792 of NZ_CAUTBW010000011.1, forward strand.
ATGCGTGCTTACCAGTCGTTTGTCATCAATACGCTGGGCGGAATAGAAAGTTTAGGTTCCATCGAAAGTACTTTTGTGATGGACGAAATTAAGCAAAGTTATGGCTTATACTTCTAAGTAGTCAGCGTCTTTATTGTATTCTCAAATACAATAAGGATATCGGCTGACATCCTTATTGCGTCAGCTGACACAATAAGGAAATTTTCAAACGCTATAAGGATATTTTTGTGTCTTAGCAATTAAGATTAGGCATAGATGGGGAAGTGAAAATACATTTCCCTTTTCTTTTTCGTAAAGGATAGAGCTTTCTTACAACAAAAAGCCCTTCAAGCTGAGCTTGAAGGGCTGATCTTTTACCATGTAGGTAGCTTTGCTTAAGCAGCAGGAGTCTGAGTAGCAGAGTCAGTCTTAACTGAATCAGCAGCTTTAGTGCTGTCAGCCTTAACTGAATCGTTCATAGAATCAACAGCAGTTGCGCTATCAGAATCGGTAGTAGCAGCGTTGTTGTCTGTTTTGTTACCGCAAGAAGCGAAAGAAATAGCTGCGAAAGCTACGAGCATGAAAACTAACTTTTTCATTGGTTTTGAAATTTTTAAATGTAAAACAATCAATTGCCTTTATTAAAACGATGCAAAGGTACGGACTTTTTATATCCATGCAAGAGTTTGGGTAATTATTTTTAGTATAAAAATGCAGATTTAACAATAAAAAGCTGTTTTTGCTATTAATACCTATCAAAAATGGGTGTTTCTGGGGCTATTACCCTCTTTTTCTGCTAATCGCTAACTTTGTTGTATCTTTGCAAGTGAAATTTTAAAGAGATTATTTCCTTGGATACATATAATATATTAAAGGGGAAGAAAGCTGCCTATCAAACATTGGGCTGCAAACTGAACTTTGCCGAGACGTCTTCGCTAAGCGATGCGCTGTGTAAATATGGTGTGGAGCCTGCGGCAGACGGGGAGCATGCAGATATCTGTATTGTAAATACTTGCAGCGTTACAGATGTTGCTGACCATAAGTGTCGGCAGGCTATCAATCGCCTAACTCGTGAAAATCCTGGAGCTTTTGTTGTTGTTTTGGGTTGCTACGCGCAGTTGCAGCCCGAAAAGATTGCAAAATTTCCTGGAGTGGATTTGGTGGTGGGTATGGAACAGAAAGGAAATGTTATCCACTATCTGCAAGAAGGACTGGCCCAACGCATGGCTTTAGAGCAGGGCGAGAATATCCACGAGGCTTATGCTGTTCCAACAAAGGACATACAAACTTTTGTTCCCAGTTGTTCACGTGGCGATCGTACTCGCTATTTCATCAAGGTGCAAGATGGTTGCAACTACTATTGCACTTATTGCACCATACCCTTTGCTCGCGGGCGGAGCCGAAATGGTTCTATTGCTTCGCTAGTGGCCCAAGCTGAAGCTGTAGCAGCAGAAGGCGGAAAAGAAATTGTTATTACTGGTGTAAATATTGGAGATTTCGGTCGTTCTACGGGCGAAGATTTCTTTAGCCTTGTTAAGGCTTTAGATCAGGTGGAAGGGATTGAGCGTTATCGTATTTCTTCTATCGAGCCAAACTTGATTACTGACGAAATTATTGATTTCTGTGCTCATTCGCGTGCCTTTATGCCGCATTTCCATATTCCTCTTCAGAGCGGTTCGGACGATGTTCTCAAGCTGATGCGTCGCCGCTATGATACAGCTTTCTTCCGTCAGAAGATGGAGCGAGTGAAAGCGACCATTCCTGATGCCTTTATCGGTGTGGATGTTATAGTCGGTACGCGCGGTGAGAAGGATGAATTCTTCGAAGAGGCTTATGAGTTTATCCAGAGTTTGGACATTGCCCAACTTCACGTTTTTAGCTATTCCGAGCGCCCAGGCACAAAGGCTTTGGAGATACCTTATGTAGTGTCGCCGCAAACTCGCCGCGAACGCAGCCAGCGTTTGCTCAATCTTTCGGAAGAAAAGCGCAAAGGGTTCTATTCCAATTTTATAGGGAAAGAACGCCCCGTACTTTGGGAGCATGCTAAGCCAGGACATCCTATTCATGGCTTTACAGATAATTATATCCGCGTTGAATTGCCTTTAGGTGTTGAGATGCCCGACAATACCGTTTCTGTTGTCACTTTGGGTGACTTTACAGCAGACGGGCAGGCTTTGACGGTGAGATAATAAAATAGAGGACTATTCGAGTTTGCCCGAATAGTCCCTTTTAGTTTTATACAAATACGAACGTAATGACACGCATTGCAGTTGTTATTCTGAATTGGAATGGGGCGGCCATGATGCAGAAGTTTCTTCCTTCAGTGATACAGAATAGTGAAGAAGCCGAAGTGATTGTAGCTGACAATGGTTCGACAGATGATTCTGTTGAAATGTTGAAGCAGAAGTTTCCCTCCGTCCGACTCATTCTCTTGGACAAAAACTATGGTTTTGCAGAAGGTTATGATAAAGCCTTAGAGCAGGTGGAAGCTGAATACTATCTGCTGCTAAATTCAGACGTGGAAGTCACGCCGAATTGGTTGCAACCGTTGTTGAACTATATGGATAAGCATCCTGAAGTGGCCGCTTGTCAGCCTAAATTGTTGGCCGAACGTGAGCGCGATAGTTTTGAATATGCTGGTGCCTCGGGTGGTTTTATCGATAAATATGGTTACCCTTTCTGCCGCGGCCGTCTTTTTGCTGATGTCGAGAAAGATAATGGACAGTATGATGATATAACCTCCATCTTTTGGGCTACTGGAGCAGCGTTGATGGTGCGCAGTGTTGATTGGCACGAAGTAGGTGGGCTGGATGCGCGCTTCTTTGCCCACATGGAAGAGATTGATTTCTGCTGGCGTTTGCGTAGTCGCGGTCGAGGCCTTGTGTGTGTGCCCGAGAGCGTTGTTTATCATGTTGGTGGTGGAACGCTCAATGCTGGTCATCCGCGTAAAACTTTTCTCAATTTCCGCAATAACTTGCTGATGCTTTATAAGAATTTGCCTGAAGTAGAGCTGAAGCCTGTCATGCGAATAAGGGCTATTCTTGATTATGTGGCAGCTGCAAAAATGCTACTTACCGATGGTTGGAAACACGCCAAAGCTGTTTATGATGCGCGCTGTGAGTTTCACCGGCTGAAATCTGATTTTTACCCATCTCGCCAAGAAAATTTGGCAAAAGCCATTCAGGTAAAGGGGAATACTAATCCCTTTCCCGAGCGCATTCCTCAAAGCCTTTTGTGGCTCTATTATGCGAAGGGAAAGAAGAAGTTTAGTGATATTTTTCCGAAAGTTCGCTCCTAAATTTCTTATCATTCATTCTTAGTAAATAAAGTATGGAAAAATCTTCTCCCGCATTATATCTGATTCCCTGCACCTTAGGTGCAACCCCCATAGAACAAGTGCTTCCTGCCTACAACAAGGAAGTGATTCTCAGTATTCGCCATTTCATTGTGGAGGAAATCCGCACCGCTCGCCGCTTTCTCAAACAGGTGGATCGCGAGATAAATATCGATGAACTGCACTTCTATCCCATGGGAAAGCACGCAGAAATTGATAGATTTGCTTCTTATTTAGCTCCGTTGCGCAAGGGAGAAAGCGTAGGTGTTATCAGCGAAGCGGGTTGCCCTGCTGTGGCCGATCCTGGTGCAGATATTGTAGCCATTGCTCAGCGTGAAGGGCTCCGTGTCGTCCCGCTTGTTGGTCCTTCGAGTATCATCTTGGCCGTTATGGCCAGCGGTTTCAATGGGCAGAGTTTTGCTTTTCATGGCTATCTGCCTATAGATCCTTCCGAGCGCCAAAAGAAGTTGAAGCATCTGGAGGAGGTTTCGCGGCGTGAGCATCAAACGCAGCTGTTCATCGAAACGCCTTATCGCAACAAAAAGATGTTCGATGATCTTCTCCGTGCCTGTTCACCAACAACCCGACTCTGCTTGGCAGCGGGCATAACAACAGAGCAGGAATGGATAAAGACACAGACGCTCAAGCAGTGGAAACAGAGTGGACTTCCCGAACTGGCGAAAATTCCTGCTATCTTTGCAATCTATGCGCGGTAGGCTCGTGCATATCTTTTTATTTACTACATGCACACAATTTAGAAATGGAAGATATATTGGTATCTAAGCACGTATTGGATATGAGCCAATACGCAGGAAAAGGAAAATGGAAAGGAGTAGTCATCGTGTGGACTGTTGTTATCTCCATACTTCTTGCAACGCGTTTCTCTTTTATCCAAACAGAAATTACCGATTTTGCGATTTCTGTTTGTGGTGTCCAAGGAGGCACTAAAAATGTAAATTTTCTTATCAATGAGTTTTGGGTTGCGCTTATACCTCTGGCCATTGGCACTTTCATTTTGTGGCGGAGAAAGCAATCTTTCTCTGAAATTCGCATCTACGAAAATAGTATTGGCTTTGTGCTGTTGGACGGGAAAGAGCACCGAGTGCGCCACGAGCAAGTGTATGTTCACTATGGGAAGTATCAAAAAACTTTCTGGATAGAGTGTGCCGCTCTGGGTATCTCTAATTATTATTACTATTGGGATGATTTTTCTAATTCCGAAGTACTTTGCGATAATTTGCTGCGCTATGCAAATTGGAATATGAATAAGTATCAAAAACAATAGTCGTTTTTTATGAAATGGCTGAATTGACCTTTTACTATTATATCTAAAAAAAACAAGAGAGATAGCCTTGTAAGGAAATCTCTCTTGTTCGTTTGTGTTCGTTCTACGGGGTTATTTCTTAGCGAATAAAGAGCAACTCACGGTATTTGGGGAGAGGCCACGTCTCGTCCTCAACGATAAGTTCGAGTTTATCGATGTGATAGCGGATATTATCGAAGAAAGGTTCTATCTTGTCATGATAGATAATGGCCTTTTCGCGTTCACTCTCAATTTTGTTTGCCTTTTTGCGTTCTTCCACCATCAAGTCGACATTCTCAGCAATGAAGTTGAGGTGTTTGTTGATTTTCTCAATCAAATCAACATTATAGGCGCAAAGTTCCTTAGCGCGATCAGCTGGGAATGTCTGCTGTATTTTGTAGACATTATCAACGAGAGCACTTTGGTATTTTGTAGCTACAGGAATGATATGATTGAGGCAAAGGTCGCCAAGAACACGCGCTTCAATCTGGAGTTTCTTATAGTAAGTTTCCCATTTGATTTCGTTGCGCGCCTTGAGTTCGTGGAGATTCATGACATTCATGGATTCAAACATTTGAACGGTAGCATCGTCCAGGTAGCGATCAAAAATGAGAGGGCAACTTGTTTCGCAATCGAGTCCACGTTCTTTAGCTTCTTTCTTCCACTCTTCGCTATAGCCATTGCCGCTAAAGCGAATAGCTTTGCACTCTTTGATGTCCTCACGAAGAACGTCAAGAATCGCACTAACTGTGCTATCGCCTCTCTCAATCAAGGCATCTACACGCTGTTTGAAGAGAGTGAGAGCTTCAGCCACCGCAGTGTTCAGCACAATGAGTGCGCTAGCGCAGTTGGCACTTGAGCCTACAGCACGGAACTCAAAGCGATTTCCCGTGAAGGCAAAAGGTGAGGTGCGGTTACGATCCGTAGAGTCGATCATGAGTTCGGGAATCTGAGGAACATCTAGGCGGAGTCCGTGTTTTCCTTCAAGCGTAAAGAATTCATCTTTGGAGGAAACTTCGATGTGGTCGAGCAAGTCATCAATCTGTTGTCCGAGGAAAGAAGAAATAATGGCTGGAGGAGCTTCGTTAGCGCCTAGCCGATGAGCGTTCGTGGCACTCATAATAGAGGCTTTGAGTAATCCGTTGTGACGGTAAACACCCATAATCGATTCAACCACAAAAACAGCAAAGCGCAAATTTTCTTCAGACGTTTTGCCTGGTGCGTGGAGCAATACGCCAGTGTCAGTAGTGAGTGACCAGTTTTCGTGTTTACCCGAACCATTAACGCCATTGAACGGTTTTTCGTGGAGCAAACAATGGAAGCCGTGCTTGCGCGCAACACGTTTCATCAGCGACATGAGCAACATGTTGTGATCCACAGCCAAGTTACATTCCTCATAGATGGGAGCCAATTCAAACTGGTTAGGGGCAACTTCGTTGTGACGTGTTTTGCAAGGAATACCGAGTTCAAGAGCTTGGATTTCTAAATCCTTCATGAATGCCGCCACACGCTCGGGAATAGAACCAAAGTAGTGGTCGTCCATCTGTTGGTTTTTTGCAGAGTCGTGCCCCATTAAAGTACGGCCCGTCAATAGGAGATCAGGACGAGCTCCATAGAGATCTTCATCTACCAAGAAGTATTCTTGCTCCCAGCCCAAGTTGGTTGTAACTTTTTTTACTTCAGGATAGAAATATTGAGCAACACCTGTCGCAGCTTGATCAAGTGCGGCAAGAGATTTCTTCAAAGGCACCTTATAGTCGAGAGCCTCTCCCGTGTAGGCAATAAATACCGTGGGAATCATCAGTGTGTCGCCAATGATAAAAACAGGAGAAGAAGGATCCCACGCTGAATAACCGCGGGCTTCGAAGGTGGAGCGAATACCACCGCTAGGGAATGAAGAGGCATCAGGCTCTTGCTGGACAAGAGCTTTACCGCTAAATTCTTCAATCATACCTCCTTTTCCATCATGCTCAACAAAGGAGTCGTGCTTCTCTGCTGTTCCTTCGGTGAGTGGCTGAAACCAGTGGGTGCAGTGGGTTGCACCCATTTCCATTGCCCAACGTTTCATTCCCTGCGCAATAGAATCGGCCACATTGAGGTTGAGCGGAGTGCCTTGCTCAATGGCTTCACAGTAGCGTTTGAACGTTTCTTGAGGGAGATAGTGAAACATCTTCTCTCGATTGAAGACGTACTTAGCGTAGTATTCTGATGGTCGCTCCTTGGGAGCTACAACTTCTACGGGGACTTTCTTAAAAGCGTCTTCAACGACTCTGAATCTTAAACTCATATTGTATTGTTTGTTACGAGATACTTTCTAAATATAGAGGAGGTTTTATAAAACCATTTATTTCTGTCTGGGTTCTGCTATCTGTAAATAAGTGTCCCCCAAAACTCCAAGGAGAGATGGGGGACTATCATTATGGTTATTGTACATAAGCTATCATGGCACTATTGAACGTACTGACAGCAGAGCAAGCTATACAGCTACATCCTTCGTTAGAAACTTCTGATAGATTTTTTGACGAGTTCAGCAAGCAAAACCATGCAGTTGTGTTGTACATGTTTGTTAATTCAATCTTATGAGCCATGAGCTAATTTGATTTTCGACTGCAAATATAAGATGAATTTTAGGTAAGAAGAAAACCTTCCGACAAAAAGCCATCATTGAGAGCTTCGAGAGAGGAAAGTTTGTACTTGGTATAGGCCATAAAAGTTGAACTTCTTATGAAATTATTACCTTTGCATTGGAAACCCCAAAAAAAGAACAGGAAAATGCAAATTGCTATAGTTGTTCCGTGTTATAACGAGGAGCCCGTTTTGTCTGCTACAAATGAGGTGCTGCTTTCTGTGTGTGAGAAATTAAAGGCAGATCAAGCAGTGGATACTCGTATTCTCTATGTTGATGACGGATCGAGTGATTCCACCTGGGATCTTATCGAAACCTATTCGCAAAAGAATAGACGTGTGGGCGGTTTGAAATTAGCGCATAATGTGGGGCACCAGCGTGCGCTATGGGCAGGACTGGATTGGGCAGCACATCATGCAGATGCGGCTATTTCTATTGATGCTGATTTGCAGGATGATGTTGAAGCTATTTATGAAATGGTTCAGCGTTTTCTTGAGGGAAAAGATATTGTTTATGGTGTTCGCCATGCTCGTAAAACTGACACATGGTTTAAGCGTACAACGGCACAAACATTTTATAAAATGGTGAGAGGGTTGGGAGGTGATGTACTCTATAATCATGCCGATTTCCGACTGATGAGTCGTCGTGCCCTCGAAGCTTTGTTAGAATATTCAGAGCGCAATCTCTTTCTTCGAGGTATGGTAAGAACCTTAGGATTTCAAACCGCGATAGTTCTCTACGACAGAAAGGAGCGTCAAGCCGGGGTATCGAAATATCCTCTTGGTAAGATGCTAAGCTTTGCTGTTGACGGGATAACATCTTTCTCTGTGCGCCCCCTGCGCTACATTACGTATCTCGGACTGATCTTTATGTTTATTTCTTTAGCGGCAATCATCTACGCCATTGTGGTTTATGCTGAAGGACGAACCATACAAGGCTGGACAAGTTTGCTTGTCTCTCTTTGGTTTATTGGCGGAGCCATTCTTGTAGCTCTTGGCGTGATAGGAGAGTATGTTGGAAAAATTTACTCTGAAGTGAAGCGTCGCCCACGTTATATTGTTGAGAAAACAATTTAGTGTAAAATTCTTCCTTAAATCAGAACAATTTTGTGCTGGGATAGGAAAAATATCTGTTAGAAAGAGAGGACGAAAATTTTGAAACTTTTCGATAGAAAAAGAAAGGGGTAGAACGAAAGTTCTACCCATTTCTCAATTTTGTATCTTATTGTTTGTTTACTTCACAATAATTTTTTTACCATTTATAATGTAGAGTCCAGCCTTTGTAGGTTGCAGAATACGACGACCTTGAAGATCGTAGACAACGTTCTCACGTTGGTTGTCAGTTCTCTCTACGTTGTTGATTCCCGTAGGAATATTGAATACACCAGTGTTGGCTGCTTCTCGCAAAGCTTCAACAAGCTTCTTGTTTGGTGTGATGCTGAAATTATCATACAGATTCCAATAAGTGCCATTTTTAGTGGAATTGCTGCTCTGCGTTAAAGCTGCACCATTTGCGGCTGTAGGATCTGCAGCCACGTTTTTACCTGTGGAGTAACGCGTTGACTGATCAACTGGCGTAAAGATAAATCCATATGTGCTCTTGCGCAGACGTACGTAAACAGGACTATCGCTCATGGAACTTTCAGAACCCACACTTCCTGCAGTAGGGTTAAGGAACTTTTGGGTTGCCATGTTGTAGATGAGGTACTGCTTTTTGCTATTTTTGTCCGTACCTACAATCAACCAACTTGCCGCAGGGTCAGCTAGTTCAAACTTCTGCTGATAGAGACTCAGAGGAACTTTTCCATCTGTCGGATTAGAAGCACGCAGAGTTGGATAATTTTGCCCCGCAATGTTCATCAGTGTTCCGTAGCCGTATGTATTCTCGATGATGTAAGCATTTTCTGCGTTTAAATTAAGATCGTTGAAGACTGGACCATATTTGGCCAATTTACCATGGAGAGAGAGTTCTGTAAGAGCATTCTGCATCTCATCGGCTGTGGCAGTTGTTAGGTTTGCATAGACATTGCCTAAATATGTCTCAACGTCTGCCTTAGAATAGTTGTTTAGTGTTCCTGCATTCTCGTAATACTTTTTCACAAGTGTTCGCAGAGCTTCGATACTCTTGGAGTAGAAGTTTACTTCAGCTAATGCCATGAAGTGTGAACCACCATTGCTGTAACCTTCAGTGAAGTAGAGACGAAGTAAGCTACCCGTGGGAAGAGAAAGAGGAGCGGAAAGTTGAATATTCTGAGAAGTGCCGTTTGTCAGAGTGTATGTACCTTGTGTGCTCCATGATGCGCCATTGTTTGACGATACCTGTACTTGCACTTTCTTAGCGAGATAGTTTGTAGAACTATGGCCACTGTGCGTAGTCAAAGCGATACGATCAAGCTCAATGTCTCCATCGTGAGAGAATGTGATGAAGTGAGGGTAATTGGAACTCTGACCAGAATACCAATCAGAATGCCAATAAGTGTCGAGCTTACCATCGAGAACGAGAGCAGCACGACCATTAGTGGCACCTTCGCCTACAGTTTCTTGAGAGTCGAAACCTTTAACTTTCCAGCCAGATTGGGGAGAAAGAATGGAAGCGTCTTCCAATGCTGTGTGCATGCGCTGAAGATCCTGCGTGCGAAGTGCTGGTTTCACGTTGCGTTCAATGAGTGTTGCCAGAGTTTCGTTGGAAGGGAGATAATCTCCTGGTTCAAGATAGTTGATTGAGAAAGAAGAACCATCGCCTTGCGGTTGATTCGGCTCTATATAGCCACCCGATTGCATCAAGATGGCCTGTTCTCCATCGTATGTAACATAGGTCTGGTGGCGATCATTACGTGCGCCTTTACTGTTTCCACCATCAGTGTGGCCAAACGAGAAGATATTACGATTGTACCAGTTACCTCCCTGCATAGAACGTGTAAAGACACGGCGATAGTAAGCTTGATGCTTAGCATTTCCTTGACTATTGTTTCCACGTGTGTATTCTTCAAGGAAAGCATTGAAACCTGAGCCAAAATAGAGCGTTTGTCCTGCCATGCGCTGTGAGGAGATATAGTGCCATTCGTTGTCTTCACCACGAACATTGTACCAAGCAGAAATGATGGTGTTTTCGTAGTTAGAGCCATCCTTGAGCTGAATCTGTTCGGGGCGAACATTCAGCAAGAAGCGCACCCATTTACCGGGCTTCCAATAATCGCCATTAAGGATGACATGGCAACCCGTTCCCTCTCCACCGAAGCGCTCTACAGTGGTGTTCTGCAGGGTGCTGTCGATACCGATAATACCGCTGCGCTTGTAAGCGGCCAAAGATGCGTCTGCGTCTGTATCACCATTATCCCAAGATGAGAAGATGACAGTGTGGTTCATTGCTCCGTTCTGCATCTTACCATTGTTCTGAATGCCGATGTAGCCATTCTTGAAACCAAAGGCTTCAACGTATGTGCCCAAATAGTCGGAAGTCTCAGGGATTTGCACTTCATCGTAAATCCAATCGAACACATCTCCCTCAGGCAAATTTGCGCTTGTTGAGCCAAAGCCGTTAAGGTGGAGTGAGGGGATACTACGCCAACTAGCCAAATAAACAGAATTTTCTCCGCTAACATTTGTAGATGAGATCGTAAAGTCGCTCATCGAAGTGTTTGCTGAAACTCCGCGCAAAATGAAGCGATACCAGCCTGCTGAAGGGGTGGTAAAAGTGAAGTTGCGCGCATTGTTGTGTGTGCTGACGTCAACTTCTGTGTTCATATTGCGAACATCCACTGTGCCGCTATTGTTCGACTTTACGGTGTACGTACCTTTGGGGAAACGGATGTACCATGCGGGGCAGAATCCCGCGCGAGGATACAAAGTACTATAAGCTACCTTGTCGGTGCTGTTGCCCTGTGTGTCGACAATGTATCCACCCGACGTTCCGCCAGGTGCTACACTGATTGTCCAGGTCGTCTGTGCTGATAGCGATAACACGCTAAGCACTATGGCGAAACTGAAAAGAAGTAATTTCTTCATTTTTTTAATAGTTAGATATAATAGTATTTACTTTTTGTTTAGTATGACAAAAGTACAAATATCTTTGGAAGTTCAAAATGAGAGATAAGGAAAAAGAGTTTTTTATAACAAAAATCCTAATAATGCAACTATGTAGATAACATACAAGCAGACAGAAATCTTCTTTTCTGTCTGCTTGTGTTCTGAGCAAGAGAAGCTGTTGCTAGCTAATCTTGTTTCATATTTTTCGTCTGGAACTCGTAGAGAAGAATGTTTTGGCGAGTGTCACAACTGCGATGATGGAAGTCGCGAATAGGCTCTAGTTGTATGTTTGGATTGAGACGACTAAAGGTTGCAATGTCGCGGTCGCCAATGAGGAGTAATCCCGAATGAACTTCAGGATTAAAAATTTGGATGCGGTTATGACAGTAGAAGTTGAGCGTGAAGAAATGTAGCATCTTATCCTTATCGTCCACAAAAGAATAGAGCGGTTTTTGCTTTGCATAGTTTTCCACTTCTGCTGCCAAGGGTTTGTCGGAGCGCGAACTCATCAGGGGCGGTAGCAAAAGAGCATCGAGCAAGAGGAAAATGAGTAGGGCATTATAAGCTACATTTTGAATGAGGCGTCCTAAAGGGAATAAAGAATAGTAGAGATAAATAGCGATGGCACACACAATGAGAAAAATGCTATTGGTGCTGCTCATGATTGAGTTGTCTGCCAATGCGTGGAGCATCGCGATGTTTTCAGTAGCATGTCGGCCGTGGAAAATATTATCGGGGATAAAGCCTGATTTGATAATAATCATACCAATGAATACAATTCCCACTATTGTAGAGATCG
>NZ_CAUTBW010000012.1:0-55452 GCF_963536905.1 uncultured Alloprevotella sp.
TAAAGGGCTTCGGGAAGCTTTCTTGTGCCGTTTGGAAGTTTACCGGACAGCAATAACAATAAATAAAAGACAGTAGCAATGAAGAATATACGAAAAATAATGTTGACATGTTTTGCTGCGATAAGTCTTTTAGCAGCAATTCCCTCCACGGCTCAGAGCACTCTGCCTACAGGGGCTTTGCCAATGATTGTGGCTCCTCACAATCAGACTCTCAATTATAAGGAACGCACTTTATGCTTCGATATCACAGCCAACGTAGACTATACCGCAACAAGTGATGTAGCTTGGGCCACTGTGACAAAGAGCCAGAATGGTATCTTTGTGCATGTGGATCAGAACTATTATGGTGAGAGCCGTATAGCTAATATAACTTTCAAAAGTACGACGACAGATCTTAGCCAAGTGCTGAAGCTGACACAGCAGGCTGATGCTAGTGCAAACGAACTTCCGCAAGATCCTGTTATTCGCCCAACAAATGTTACGGCCAATAATTCTATGTCGGGTCATTCCGCAAATCTGACTCTCGATAAGGATTATGCTTCTATTTGGCATACTGCTTGGGGAGCAGGTGGCTTTAATGTTACCGAATCAAATCCAGCTGTTTTGACTTATTCCTTCTCGGGCAACAATCAGATTGATTATATCAATTATGTTCCTCGTCAGGATAGCCAAACGAACGGTTCTTTTGAGAAGGTGCAAGTGTTGATTCGTCTTCAAGATGAAAGTGCTTTCATTCTATACAAGACGTTTAACTGGTCTGGTGACAACTCAGTTAAGCAAATATCCTTTGGAACTCCGCTCAAGAACGTTGCGCAGATTCAGTTCCGCGTATTGTCTGGCGCAGGCGGTTTTGCAAGTTGTGCTGAAATGGAGTTCCGTCAGCGTACTTCAATGTCAGCTTTTGATATCTTTACCGATGACCTCTATACAGCTTTGAAACCTGGTGTAACAGAAGCTCAAATTGATACGATTAGTGTACCTCTGATTCGTGCTCTGGCTCATCAGATTTACGATGGTACTTATTCAACAAAATATCGCGTAGCAGAATATCCTTGTTATAATTCTCCACGCTATTACAGCAAGCTTTGGAATGCTCCAGGTAAGTATTACGACCAACTTTCTGGCGTAACAGGTATCAATATCCCTTCTGGCTCAACCACAGCAGTGGTTGTGCGCGGTATACCAAGTGGTATGAATGTTACGTTGAAGGTTGTTGCATGGTACGAAGGAAAAGATGGGGGTAATTTTGATGGTGGTAACCCTATTACTTCTACTTTTGCTCTCAACAATGGTATCAATGTCATTAACTACACTTTTGGCTATGATGGTTTGGCTTATATCTGCTACACGGCAGAGGGCAACTCTTCTGATTATGCCCCAATAAAGGCTCACTTTATCAATGGCCAGGTCAACGGCTATTTGAGTCCAGAGAAGACGAACGAAGAAATGCACGCACTGACAGGAAATGCAAAGAATATTTGTATGGATGTTGTTGGCAAACATGTTCACTCTGTCTGGACTTCTAAGGGGTTGCACAATTATTGTAAGTCAACAGATGGTACTAGTATAGGCTATCGTCAGTATATGAATGTACTTGATACACTCATTACTTGGGAGCAACGTTTGTTGGGCTTTGAGAAATACAATTCTCTGCCTAATCTCCGCACTATGGCTTATTCGAACTATACCTATTATATGTTCCAAGGCGGTTTCGGTGTAAGTTTCCACCACACTCAAGAGCGCCGCGTGCTTAATTGTAGAACGCTTGTCTACAATGATGAAGATGCAATCTGGGGTCTCTCTCATGAATGGGGACATCAGCACCAGATGTTGCCTTACTTCAACTGGGCTGGTATGTCGGAGGTTAGCAACAATATGAACTCCTATTATAATGTGATGCACATGGGGTATCCCTATGATCGTGAAGGTCAGTTCCGTAATTGGATAAACTTTGCCAATAATGTTGTACTGAACGATAACGCTTATGCCAGTGAAAGAAAAGTCAGTGAGCATCGTCGTCAGGCGTTCTTACACCAAGACGAAGTAAACTGGAACGCAGAATTACAAGATTTCACAAGAACAACGGGGGCAGACTCTGTTATAACGGCTTGCAGCGTAGACGCTACGCGCGGTTGGGCATTGCAGGATTTAGGCGTAAACCATGCGCTTGCTCCGCTTGTTGACCTCTACAATTATTTCTCTGAGAATGGTTTCCCTGATATTGCTCCGGGTTGGTATGAAAGTCTGCGTCAGTCTGACAATGCAGAAGGTTCTAAGATTGAAAAGCAGAATGGTCTCGACAAATATGAATTGTTGGCATCTGCTCAGAATGGAAGTAATGTGAAATGGAATGCCTATAAGACAGCTTATCCCACATCGATTTGGACAACTCATAATTTTGTAGCTCCATCTCGCGGTTGGTATAGCAATAGCGTGCCATTTATTTTCAACTACATCCGCAAGGTGAGCCGTTTGACAGGCTATAATCTCACTCCGTTCTTTGAAAAGTGGGGTTTCCTACGTCAGGTAAGTATGCGTGTGGGCGACTATGGTGATAAATGGTATATCCTCACACCGTCTATGTATGATGAATTTGTTCAGGATATGGATGCTCTCGGTTTGCAGGAATGCAATGCAGAAATGATTCGGACAATTTCAACTTATAAGGGTAAGCGCTTTGCGCGCCCTACATTTCCTAACTAAATAGGTGGAATATGTTTATATTTTATCCCCGGCTTTCAGAGTCGGGGATTTTTATTTTTAGTCGTAGCTGTTTTCAGTGTCTTTGCAGATAGTTTAGAGTTGAGGTTTTCCTTATTGTATCTGCGAATACAATAAGGATGTCAGCTGATATCCTTATTGCATTTTGAAACGCTATAAGGATATTTTTATACGCTTTTGGAGAGAGTGGGATTTCGGCTTTGTCGTACCCGAAAACTGGAGAGAAACGAAAGGTAATATGTACTGAATTTTTTTTAACTTCGCAATATGGAAGTGATATTATATATAGTAATAGGTGTGGTACTTGGAATGGCCATTGCTTATGTGCTACATCAGAAAAGACTGATGCAGCTAAATTTAGAACTGAGGCAGAAAACAACTGAGCTTCATCTGCTTCGTGAACAAGCAGATAAGGAAGCTCAGTTGCGAGCAGAGAAGCTAACAGAACAGATGAATGCCACGAAAGAACAAATGACCAATTTGGCGCAACAACTGTTAGAGCGGAATGCGGAAAAATTGAAGTCGGAAAATACAGATTCAATTGGTCAGATTACGCAACCATTGAAAGAAGCCATTGGAGAGATGCGGCGAGAGCTTACTCAAAACCGTGAAACATCAGCTGCTAATTCGGCTACATTTCAAGAACAACTCCGACAGATGCTTGAGAGCAACGAGCGAGTGGGGGAGAAAGCTGCGAATTTAGCTCAAGCTTTGCGTGGAGATAATAAGGCACAAGGAAATTGGGGGGAGGTGATTCTCGGTAATTTGCTCTCATGTCAGG
Source organism: uncultured Alloprevotella sp. (assembly GCF_963536905.1). Classification (NCBI taxonomy): domain Bacteria; kingdom Pseudomonadati; phylum Bacteroidota; class Bacteroidia; order Bacteroidales; family Prevotellaceae; genus Alloprevotella; species uncultured Alloprevotella sp. The sequence goes on from NZ_CAUTBW010000012.1 coordinate 3,503, forward strand.
GACTGCGCGAAGGGATTGATTATGATTTACAAACTCGCTTGCGTGATGATTTGGGACAAGATCTAAAAAATATCGATACAGGTGCATCGATGCAGCCCGATGCGATTTTGCATTATCCCCATGAGCAAGATGTTATTATAGACGCAAAAGTTTCGCTCAAAGCTTATGACGATTATGTGAATGCACAGAGTGAAGAAGAATGTACAGCTGCATTGGCGGCTCATGTGAGGAGCATACGTGATCAGTATCAGCGTTTATCGAAGAAAGATTATAGTAGTTATGTTCAGGCTCCCCGCAAGTCGATAGACTTTGTGGTGATGTTTGTTCCAAATGAGAGTGCGCTACAACTGGCTTTGACTGCTGACTCCAAACTATGGTATGATGCCTTCGACCATAAAGTGTTGATTGCTGGAGAATTGAATCTGATGGCGATATTGCGTATCATTCAGATTGTTTGGCGGCAATATCAGCAAGCGGAGAATCAACAGCGAGTTTTCCTTATAGCTGAAGAGTTGTTGGACAGGTTAGGCGATTTCTTGAAGCGTTATCAGAAACTTGGAGATGCTTTGCGCAATTCGCTGAAAGCATACGAAGATGCAGAGAAAAAAGTTTTCTCAGGCCGACAGAGTGTTGTTCGAAAAGGCAACGAACTGAAAGCTCTGGGTGCGAAAGAGAATCCGAATCGCCCCATACCTTCAGAGCGTGCAGATATGGAGCAATTGGAACAAGAGGAGGAGATGGTTTAACAGCTTTCTTTTTTACATGTTGATAAAATACAAGCACTACTTACTGATTGTAGGTAGTGCTTTTGTCTTATGATGAAATCTCTGTTTATTTCAAAAGCTGGTTCTTTTCATCTGGGAAAATAACGGAGGGTTTGTGAGCTTTAGCCTCTTCTGGTGTAAAGCCCGCATAGCACATAATAATAACAATATCGCCTACTTGAAACTTGCGGGCGGCAGCTCCATTCAGGCAGATACAGCCACTTTTGCGTGGACCAGGGATAACGTATGTTTCAATACGCTCTCCATTATTGTTGTTGACGACGTGCACATGCTCATTTGGCAGGATACCTGCTGCATCCATCAAATCTTCATCGATGGTTATACTACCCATATAGTGCAGATTGGCCTCTGTAACTGTGGCACAATGTATCTTTGCTTTTAGAAGATCTAGAACCATAAAACTTAACCTTTATATTTGATGTTATCAATGAGTCGGATAGGTTTCTTACCGCAATACACAGTGATGCACCCTTGAATTTCAGTGGCATCGGTCCATGTTCGTACATTTTGCAGCGTATGCGCATTGACAATCTCGAAGTATTCCACTTCCAGTCCGTCTAACGCATTAAGAGTATTAACAACAAAGTTGTGCGTTTCTCTTACACTATGGTTTTGTGCATAGTCAACGCTGATAAAGAGAACTCTAGATATGTTTACTGCCAACTTTCGTTCTTTTTCTGTTAATAAAGTATTACGACTGCTTAGGGCTAATCCACTTCCTTCACGAACAATAGGGCAGGGGCAAAGTTCTACGGGGATATGTAGTTCTTCAATCATTGCACGAACAACTGCTATTTGCTGGAAGTCTTTTTCTCCAAAATAAGCACGATGAGGTTTTACCATATCAAATAGCTTACTTACTATCTGACACACACCATTGAAATGGCCTGGACGGCGAGGACCTTCCATTACGCTTGTAATAGGGGGATAATCGAAATGGCGAGTGTCTGGTTCTGGGTAAATTTCTTCTGCATTGGGTGCGAAGACATAATCCGCTCCGATGCTTTCCAATAGTTGTGCATCAGCTTCCAGAGTGCGGGGATAGTTAGCTAAATCGTTTTTATCGTTGAATTGTGTGGGATTAACAAAAACACTAACAACGGTAATGTCGTTTTCCTTAACAGAGCGAGAAACAAGAGAGGCATGTCCCGTATGTAAAGCCCCCATCGTGGGAACAAGACCAATGGTCTTGCCTGCTGTGCGCTCCTGTTCTAGGAGATCCGTAAGTTCCTTTACGGTTTTTGCAATATACATCTTTAGTTTGTGTTTTGGGTTGTGGCATTCTTTGAAAAACACCCTAAATTTTCGAGGCGTAAAATTACGGTAAACTGATAGAAAAAACAAATTCCCTTATTCTAAACATACTCAGAGTGGTGAGAAACATAGAATTTGCGATTTGGAGTGCTCATTTTTTCGGTTTTTTTTGTACCTTTGCACTGGAATTAAGTTGAAGGCTAGGACATATTCCTTTATTTCAGAGATATGTTCTTTCATATTAAAAAACTAAATGAAAGCAGATAAAGTTTTATTTATCACCCAAGAGATAATCCCGTATGTCCCAGAGACTCCAATGGCAAGAATGGGACGAAAGCTCCCTCAATTAGTACAAGAGTCGGGCCGTCAGATTCGAACATTTATGCCGAGGTGGGGGAATATCAACGAGCGTCGCAATATGTTGCACGAGGTGATCCGCCTTTCGGGAATGAATATCATAATCGATGATACAGATCATACGCTTGTGATAAAAGTTGCCTCTATTCAACAGGCACGTATGCAAGTCTACTTTATCGACAACGATGACTATTTCCAAAATCGCGGTATGTTAGCAGATGAGGAAGGAACGGAATATCCTGACAACATCGAACGTGCAATATTCTATGCTCGAGGCGTGCTTGAAACTGTTAAAAAATTACGTTGGATTCCAGATGTCATTCATTGTCATGGATGGATTTCTGCCGTTGCCCCTTTATTGATAAAAACAGCTTATCATAATGAGCCTGCTTTCCAAGACACAAAAGTAGTATTCTCGGTGTATGGTGAAACTCCAAAGAATAATCCTGCTGCTAATTTTCGCGAATGCTTGAAGTTCCGTAACATTGATGATCAATTATTGGATAACACAAACATTGATTTTTCTAGTCCAGATGCTTTGGCACAATTAGCAGTGACCTTCAGTGATGGACTAATTCAGACGGAAGAAGGTGTGGCAGTAGAAACACTAGACTTTGCTCGTAAAATAGGAAAGCCTATCCTTGAGTATCCTGGCGAACCTACGAGCGATGCCTATACTGCTTTCTACGAAACGCTTTAATTGGATTGACAATTAGATAGTACGAGTTTAGCGAATTTATGTCAAGAAGCTCTTTCCCTTTCTCAGACAAAATTCGCTAAATTCGTGATATTTCGTTAAACAAATCTTGTTGATTTATTTGAATTCTTTATCTTCGCGGATAATATAGAGCAGATTTTATTATTGTGCTGAGCACAGAATCTGCAGTCTAAATAGCTAAATATATATCAATGAAGTATACTGCCCCCTTATTTGCTTTTGCTCTTGTCGGAGCTCTTGCGTCTTGCAGCGATGATACAGCAACACTGGGAACAGGTGTTTTGCCTGGATTTGATAAGATTGCCACGTCTCAGGCTACCTATAGTGTGACATCACGTTCAATTAAGATGGATTCTGTTTTGGCCAATACGAGTACTTGTTATTTGGGTTCAATCGTAGATCCAGAAAGTCATGCTACAACTTCTTGCAATTTTTTGGCTCAATATCATATGCGAGAGAATTACTCGTTTCCTGCCAAGAATCGTATGGTAAGTGTGGATTCTTGTGATATTCGTCTCTATTTTAAGACCTATTATGGCGACTCTCTGACAACGATGAAGCTCTATGTACAGGAATTGGATACGAACAAAATAATGAAGGAAGGAGCACACTATTATACTACGATAAATCCTGCACAGTACGTGAGTGCCACGAGTCCTTACCAGAAGACGATAACTTATAGTGTTCGTGATTTGACAGGACGTGACTTGCGCACAAGTGCAGACTCTTTTAAAGGGAGTGTTGTAGTGAGACTGCCAAAAGAGTACGCACAATACATTGTCAATAAGTATTACGAAAATCCTGCATACTTTAAAAATTCTTATAGCTTTATTCATCATGTCTGTCCAGGCTTTTATTTTAAGACGAGTGACGGAGTTGGCTCTATGCTGAAAGTAGAAACAAGCTATTTGAATCTGTATTTCCGCTACCTTCAGAAGACAGCTACAGGGAGAGATAGTATCTGTAGTGGACAAGAATCTATGGCTGCTACGGAAGAGGTTATTCAAAATACGCACGTTGATAATCAATTGCCCACCGGAATGCTTAGTGCCACGAACCAGTATTCTTATGTGAAATCTCCCGTCGGTATCTATACTGAGGTAGCATTGCCAGTTGATGATATTGTAGGAGGAAACCACTATACTGATTCTATCAATCAAGCAAAAATAACTTTCCGTTGTTTGAATAATACCATTTCTGGAAATTATACTCTGACGAAACCTTCAACACTTATTCTGTTACCGAAATCAGAGATGTATTCATTCTTTGAAACAAAGACATTACCAGATAATCTAACAAGTTATACGGCTGATTATAACTCAGACTATAACGCATACGTTTTTAATAATATAGGCCAGTTGCTTTCGACAATGAAACGCGCCAGAGATAAAGGAGCTGGTGTTGTCGTTGGTGAATCTGAAGCAAGTCGGCGCGCAAAATATGCTGCTTGGGAATCAGTTAATCCTAATTGGAATAAAGTAGCACTTCTACCTGTGAGTTCAGAATATACGACAGTGAAAAATAACCTGACGGGAGAAACTACTCGCCAACTTCTTCGAGTTCGAAACGAATTAGGCCTGTCGAGCGTTAAATTACAAGGAGGCCCAACAGGTAATAATCTGTCAATTTCTGTTGTTTATACAAAATTCGAAAAATAAGACTACAGCCTTCTCTTTTGAGAAGGCTTTTTCATCGCAATAAATGAAAGCACTACTTTTTGCTGCGGGACGTGGAACTCGCTTGAAACCTCTGACAGATACAATGCCAAAAGCTTTAGTACCTGTTGCTGGAAAACCTCTTTTATGGCATACACTGACTCGTCTGCGTGAGGCAGGAGCCACAGAGGTTATTGTAAATGTACATCACTTTGCTGAACAAATCATTAGCTATTTGAATAAGCATGATTTTGGAATACCTATTCATGTGAGTGATGAACGCGGAGAACTTCTCGATACGGGGGGCGGGCTGCGTCAAGCTATGAAACTTTTCACACCTAATGATAATCCCATATTGATTCATAATGTGGATATTCTTAGTAACGCTCCTTTGCGTGAGTTTTATGAGTCAAATAAAGATGCTGATGCAGCCTTGATGGTTAGTGAACGTATGACAACTCGTTATCTTCTTTTTGATGAGAATAATTATTTGCGCGCTTGGACCAATATTCAGACAGGAGAAGTACGTACGCCTTTTCCGAATCTGGATATAATTCCTTTACGCCGATATGCTTTTAGTGGCATCCATTTAGTATCTCCTCGTTTGCTCTCTTTTTTAGAAGAGTTTCCAAGGATTTTTCCTATTATGGATTTCTATTTGCAGACCTGCGACAAACTGTCGTTTCGAGGAGTTTTTTCTTCAAATCTCCGCTTGCTTGATGTAGGTAAACAAAATACGCTAAAGGAGGCTGAAGATTTTATTCTCACGCTCTGATACTCTGATGCAGGAAGCGGTTTTGTATCTTTTATAAATGAATTGCTGTCTGGTAGAACGGTGAAATTCTGTTTCTTCGTCTGCCAGACAGCAATGATTTTATAGAAGAAGTTCTTTAGTCTCTCTTAGCGCCCAATAACGGGCGGAGCAAGGAGTTGAGCTTGCTCACCAATAATGGAGAATGCTTCCTTTTCGAAGTGGTTCCTTGTTGATGCTTGCACAGATGTTGGTCTTGGTAAGTGTGCTTGATCAAATCTTACAAATTCATCAAAGTTGTAGGTCCATGATTCGCCAAAAGCTGTAGACATTATACGTTTGTATATAGCCTCTCGTGATGGTGCATTGAACCCATGTCGATTGTGAAACATCATGCTATCATCTGTAGGGCGCCATCCTCCATGAAGATAGCCTAAAGCACCTTCGTAGATACCAAGCTTCTCTCCGAAGAAATCTCGTGATTGGTAGTTCTTATTAGCTAAGATATGATTCCAAGGAGTTCCTGTAGCAGAAAAAGAAATGTTATGTGCCCATCCATATTTTTTCTGTAATTCGCTGTATTTGTTCACTTGATCAAGAGGAATGCTTGTATTGTTTGATTCATAGGCATATTCGTCAAGTAATTTAGCCAACCCGTGTCCCAAAGTCTCATGACATAGAACAGCTCTATAGGCCTCGCTTTTAGCATCATTATTGACGAGTGGCACATACGCAATAGCAAAATTGCTCATCTTTCCATCGAAAGAAATACCAAAGTTTGTTATTCCTGCATACTGTGGGCTATTAAGAATAACGGCGGTAACTACTTCGTGTAGGCGACTTTCTGCTTTGAACTCTTCAATGTTCTTTACGGCTGCCAGAACCTTGTCGAAATTACCAGTTATAAGCGAACTTCCATTTCCTTTAATTTCACAGTCGAGTGCTGTTTTGTATTTTTCACCGAATGCATTGTTTTGAGAGACAAGAGTTACTTGCCATACATCGAAGTATTCGCGGAGTGATTTTACGGGTTCTTCAGTGAAGAGGTTCTCCATTGATTGATTCATAATCTCATCGTAACGACCTGAGTTAATTTCTTGGTCCACGAAACCATCTCCCATGAGAACAAGAGGGATACCAGCCCCTTTGGTATGTTTCTGTAATTGTTTTACGGAATTATTGCGAGAATAATCCGTGGAAGTTTCAACGGGTAAACCTTCTTGTACGATGCTGAATAGTCCAGAGGTGATGTAAACTTTATTGTGATCGTTAGGATTTACAATGCGAATGTAGAAAGATGCACTTCTCTTCTCATGTGTGTCGTTAGGAGCAACGGTGAATTGATATTCACTCTCTTCCAATCCTTCATTTGTTTCGCTTGTTTTGCTTCCTACGTTAGCATCTTTCTTTGCCTTAATCCAAGTTGGTTTTGCAGATTGCGAAACGAATAAAAGTTTATATCCGCGTATGTTTGAAGAAAATTTCACGCTTAAATCTCCACCTTTGATATCAACATTGTAAATCTGCTGATCAAAATTAATAACATCGGCCATTTCTTGAGAAAATTTAAGATGACTGCTTCCTGCTGTGGAGGTTAAGAGTAATATGCCTTCGCGAACTTTTCCTGTGTTATTATATGTTTTTGCAATAATTTTTACTTCCTGCTTACCTGCAGTACCTGTCATGGGCGATACAGTTGCCCAGTCCACGTTTACACTTGCCTTCCAAGATTCAGGGCAGGAGAAACTGACTTCTTTTTTACTATTTTTCTCAACTCCCAATTTTAAGGAAGATTCTGGTGTTGTCACCGTAAAGGGAGATGATTCGCTACCATTATTTTCCGATGAACAAGCTACTAGCAAAAAGATGCTAGATATTGCAAGCACCCAACTAATCTTGGCTTTCATATGATATAAAAGTTAAAGCCGTTCCAAAGCCTTGAAAGTTCTAGAATATACTTTCTTGCATTGGAACGGCGTTGTTTATGTTTTTTTATTTGGAAGGAGCGGTCAAATCTAAACGCTTAATCTCTGTTGTTTGAAGTCCATCATCACTCATACCGATGACTATTACATGATACTTTTTACCAGCTGTGATATTTTGATCAACACTGATTCCTGTTTCTGCATTAGAGATCGTCTGTTCTCCAGAACGGAGCAGCTTGGAAGCTCCCCAGTTGTAGTTTCTTACTACACCCATTTTTTCAGCATCACCCATACGTCCCATTAGGAGTTCAAAGTCTTTGCCACCATAGTTCTTCTCTACGTACTCATCCTCTACAAAGGTTACAAAATATTTCTCTGTGTTAGAGGAAGGTACAACTTTAACAACGGATACTACCTTACCATCTTTGAGAGTTTGACTAACAGACGTCACATTGAAAGTCATCTTGCTGGTTGCCTTCCATTCAGGAGTAGTAAATTTTACTTTTACAAATGGAGTGGAAAGTACAACTGGATTCTTGGGGTTTTCTTTGTATTGGAATTTACATCCGTAAGAATAGAATATGTATGTTTTCCCTGGACTCAGAATTCTAGTTTTCCAAGAGTGATTTCCTTTTTGACACGCACTTTCCATCTTAACATACCAAGGAACGAAAGGAGGAGGTACTGCCTTATAGTAGGAAAACTCATAATTAGCGATAAAGATAGAGTCTGATTCGTATTTCGCGTATTTATCCCATTCTGTCTGAGCTGTTTGATAAGGCATGTTAGGATCAGTAGGAGTAACATTAAAAGTTGCGCCACGATAGCTTAATTCTGTTACTTCCATTTTGAAAGGTGAGGGCGACGTTGTTACTTCTGCACTGACTGATTTAGATTCTAGTTGTGGAGATTTTGCTATAAGACTGAAAGTGTACTTCGTGTCGTAGGAGAGGAGAAGTTCTTTGCTCTCAGTGATTTCTACGCTTGTAGTGGCAGTTTCGCCCTTGGCAATTGTGGTATTCACTCCATCTATGTTTGTTGAAAGTTCATAGACATAAGCAGTTGCATTTTTTACTTCTGTCCATGAGAAACTCAACTTGATAGGGTTGTCGTCCGTTTGCTCATGTTGTACAATTTCAGGAGTTGCCAAAGTTGGCTTCTCTGTTTCATCACTGCACGATACAATCCCCATGAGAATTACACTCATGAGCAACATCCATTTCATTAGATTCGTTTTCATAGGTTTTTTGTTTGGTGAATACTAAGAATCTTTAATCATTATTTGGATTTTATAATGATGGCTGCAAATCTAAGTACTTTCTTTATATATCCCAAACAATTTTTATATTTCTTTTCTTATGTTACGCTACTAATAGGGGACATTCCTCCCTTATAGTATCTGTTTGCAGATACTATAAGGGAGTCAACTGATAGCCTTATTCTGCCAGCTGACATCCTTATAGTGTTTTCAAACATCCTTATAGTATTTTTCTTCCTCTTTTATCAAAAAAATACGCTTCAGATGTTTTCTTTGATTGTGTGAGTATTTAATTTTAGTAGGATATGTTTTTGGGAGAGTGGCATTTTTATAGTGGAACTTTAGAAGTTTTGTAAATTTTGATTGGAAGATGTATCAAATGGGCTGTTAGAGTATGGACCTCGGGAAAAAGTATTGTTTGTGCTTGATTTTAAGATATAGAAAAAGCTCCAAGTTCAACTTGGAGCTTTCTGTATCTTTTTATCCGAAAGAAGAGTTTAATGAGCAGCCATAAATTCTTCTAAGAATCGTTTGTCATTTTCAGAGAATAAGCGAAGATCACGAACACGATATAGCAAGTTGGCAATGCGTTCAAGGCCTAGGCCGAAAGCATAACCGGTGTATTTCTTACTGTCAATGCCGTTAAGTTCAAGAACATTCGGATCAACCATTCCACAACCAAGAATCTCTACCCAACCAGTACCTTTACAGAGAACGCAATCATGGTCACCATTATGACCAGTACCTCCACAGATGTGGCAACTAATATCCATTTCCGCACTGGGTTCAGTGAATGGGAAATAGCTTGGGCGCATACGTATTTTTGTTTCAGGGCCGAACAATTCACGCGAGAATGTCAACATAACTTGCATGAGATCTGCAAACGAAACTTTTTCGTCAATATAAAGCCCCTCCAACTGATGGAAGAAGCAATGGGCGCGACTGCTTATTGCTTCATTGCGATAAACACGTCCTGGACAGATCACGCGAATAGGAGGCTCCGTTGCTTCCATAACACGAGCTTGGACTGAGCTTGTATGAGAACGGAGTACAATGTCGGGGTGCTGTTCTACAACAAAAGTATCTTGCATGTCTCGTGCTGGATGGTCAGCAGCAAAATTCATAGAAGAGAATACATGCCAATCGTCTTCAACTTCAGGACCTTCTGCCATTGTGAAGCCCATCCGATTGAAAATATCAATCAAGCGATCACGAACGAGGCTGATTGGATGGCGTGTTCCTATTTCAATGGGGTAGGGCGTACGCGTTAAATCAAGATCGCTATGGTCGTCTTCTTGAGTAGCTAAGCTTTGTCGAAGAGAATTGATTTTATCTTGAAAGGCTGCTTTTACTTCATTGATACGCATGCCTAATTCGCGCTTCTGCTCATTGGGAACATTGCGGAATTCAGTCATCAAGTCGTTGATGACACCTTTTTTGCTTAAATATTTAATGCGTAAAAGTTCAAGTTGTTCAGCATTTTTCGCTTTTAAATCCTCAACGTGTGCAAGGATCTCTTGTATTTTTTCTGCTAACATTACTTTTGTTTTTTTTCTAAGGCGCAAAATTAACTTATTCTATCAGAAGTGCCAAATAAAATCATTATCTTCGCGGCCATTATATAAAGTAACTCAATTCGTATATGAAATGCTTTTTAGGACTTTTCTCAGTTCTTCTCCTTCTTTTTTCTTGTGGAGGTAATAAACCTTCAGAGCAAAAAACAGTAAAAACGGAGGACACAACTGTAGTAAAAGATACATTGACAGATTCAACTAAACTGTCTGAAGCAGAACCGCCTGCAGCGGCCGATGGTGTTTTCGACGATTTTGCTTTCAACTTTATGTCAAACCGCCGTTTTCAATCGGAGAGAATTTCTTTTCCTCTCAAATATGTTGTAGATGGAAAAGAAACACAGATAGAAAAAGCAAAGTGGAAGTTTGACCCGCTTTATTCTAAAAATGAGGTTTACACGATGATTTTTGATTCAAAGAAATCAATAAAAAATCAGAAGGATCCTGATCTCGCTCATGTTGTGGTAGAATGGATTTATTTGAATAAAAATCGAGTGAAACAATATGTTTTTGACAAAAAAAATGGTCGCTGGATGATGACCTCTTTAATAGATGAACAACTTAAGGAAAATGAAAATAGTGATTTCCTTAATTTTTATAAGAGATTTTCAAGCGATCGCTCTTATCAGATAAAGCACATACAGAGTCCTTTTTCTCTGATTTTGCAAGATCCTGATACATATAAGCCTATCTCTGGTGTAGGAGAGCCTGTTCAGTGGCAAGATTTTGCACCAGAACTTCCAAAGGGGGTGATTACTAATGTAAATTATGGGCAAAAGTATACAAATTCGATGCAACGTCTACTGATGGTAGCAGCATCGGATGGCGCAATGTCCAGTATTATTACCTTCAAAAAAGTACGCGGACAATGGATGGTGACGCGTTTGGAAAATAATTGAGAATGTTTAAGCAACAAAATTACTCGTTATTGAAGCACAATACATTTGGTATTGATGCACATTGCCGAATGTTCGTTGAATACAACTCTATAGAAGAATTGTATGAATTGCTTTGTGATACAAATCTTCCTAAACCATTGCTCCATATAGGTGAGGGAAGTAATCTCTTATTTACGAAAAATTTTGAAGGCACGATTCTCCACTCTCGTGTATTAGGTAAAGAGATTGTTGAGAATACTTCGGATTCTGTCCTTCTCAAGGTCGGAGCTGGCGAAGATTGGGATGATTTTGTGGATTGGACATTAAGTCATGGTTTTTATGGATTGGAAAATCTTTCTTTCATTCCCGGTGAAGTGGGTGCAAGTGCTGTACAAAATATAGGAGCTTATGGCACGGAGGCTGAACAATACATAGAAAAAGTTGCAACAGTATGTATAGCTACTGGCGAACCTCGTGTGTTTCAGAAGGAGGAATGCGAATACGCATATCGTAGCAGTATTTTTAAAAATGCGTTGCGTGGACAATATATTGTGACTCATGTGTATTATCGTCTTCAGAAAACTTTTCATTTAAATTTGACTTATGCCGCATTGCGCAGAGAAGTTGAATCAAGAGGACTGACCGAGGCAGATGTCACAGCGCATCAAGTTCGTGATATTGTAGTAGAAGTGCGTCGTAGTAAACTCCCAGATCCAAAGGAGATAGGAAGCGCTGGCTCATTTTTTATGAATCCCATTGTCAGCGAAGTAAAGTTTCATGAGTTGTTGAACATCTATCCTGAAATGCCTCATTATAAGATGCCTGCAGGTGTTAAGGTTCCAGCTGGTTGGCTTATTCAGCAAGTGGGATGGAAAGGGAAAACACTTGGTCGGGCGGGAGTTTATCCCAAGCAAGCCTTGGTGCTTATTAATCTAGGCGGTGCGAATGGACAAGATATTGTGAATTTGAGTGATGCAATTATACATGATGTTCAACAGCATTTTCAAATAGAACTAAAGCCTGAAGTAAATTTTATTTGAGATAGATTCATATAGATATGAAACTGACCTTTTTAGGGACAGGGACAAGTAGCGGCAATCCATCCCTTGGATGTGATTGTCGCGTTTGTTCTTCTGACGATTCGCATGATCATCGCCTACGCACTTCAGCCTTATTGGAAACAGAACGAGGGACTAGACTCTTAATTGATTGTGGCCCAGACTTTCGTTATCAAATGCTGCGTTGGATTTCATCACTTCCAGTGGATAGCTCTTTTCGTAATTTTTTATCAAGAGCAAAATATGGAAACAGTATTCCGCAGTTGATAGATGGTGTTTTGGTGACGCATTTTCATTACGACCATGTAGGGGGATTGGATGACTTGAGACCTTTCTGCATAGCTCGTCCAATGCCAATTTATGCCGATGCAAAGACATGTGATTATATACGAGAGAAATATCCTTATTGTTTTCATGAATCAAAGAATACTTTCGTGCCTCGTTTTCAAACAATTACTGTCCGTCCATTGAAGTCTTTCAAAATTAAAGAGCTATCTATTCTTCCTCTCCAAGTGATGCATGGGAAAATTCCTATTTTAGGATTTCGCATTGCTCAGATGGCCTATCTCACGGATTTAAAAACCTTGCCTGAAGAAAATCTATCGTTTCTTAAAGATTTAGATACTTTGGTTATTGATGCTTTGCAGCGAGATGGAAATCATCCCACTCATGAAAACATACAAGAAGCTTTAGCTCTGGTGAGAAGGCTTACACCGCGTCGAACATATTTGATTCATATGAGTCATAATGCGGGCTGTCATTCTGAGAGTCAAGCTTTTTTGCCTCCCTCGGTCTCTTTTGCTTACGATGAATTAGTGGTGGAAATTCCTGAGTAAGGATATTTTATATGATTTGAGCGAGAGAAAGTAGTCAAAATGCTTCTTTTTATTTAACTTTGCTGCGGTAATATAGGCTTTAGCCTTGTTGAAAACTGCGGAATGAAGAAGAAGTTAATACGCATTATGTGGTACGTCTATGGCGCACTTGTCGCTATATGCGTTCTAGGTGTAATTTCCATAAAGCAAGGATGGATTGGTTATATGCCTCCCTTGGATGAACTGAATGATCCTATTGACAAATATGCCTCTCAAGTTTTTTCTGCTGATGGAAAAATGTTAGGGACGTGGTCTCAAAAGGAAAACCGTATCTTTGTCCCTAAAGACAGTATTTCGCCTCATATGTTTGAAGCCTTAGTTGCAACAGAGGATTCACGTTTCTATGACCATTGTGGCATAGATGGTCGCGCTGTGTTACGCGCCATTGTAAAGCGTGGCTTTATGGGGCAACGCAGTGCAGGAGGAGGCTCTACAATTACGCAGCAGCTTGCTAAGCAATTATATTCTTCTACTGCTTCAAATACTTTACAGCGTTTGTTTCAAAAGCCTATAGAGTGGGTTATTGCTGTAGAGCTTGAGCGTCATTATACCAAAGAGGAAATAATGACGTTGTATCTTAATTATTTTGATTTCTTACATAATGCTGTCGGTATAAAGACTGCAGCAAAAGTCTATTTTAATAAAAGTCCCAAAGATTTGTCTGTGTCTGAATGTGCAATGCTTGTGGGAATGTGTAAGAATCCTGCTTACTTTAATCCCGTACGAGAGCCAGAGCGAGTTCAAGAACGTCGTAATGTCGTGCTTGATTTGATGGTAAAAGGAGGATATCTCTCAGCTGCAGAGTCGGAAAGTCTAAAACTGACAGATTTGGGGCTTCATTTTCGTCGTATAGATCATAAAGATGGTCAGGCAGCTTATTTGCGTGAGTATCTCCGACGTATCATGATGGCAGAGAAACCCAATAGGAAGGATTATATGGCTTGGCAGGAACAGCAATACTATCAAGATAGTCTTTCTTGGGAAAAAGATCCACTTTATGGTTGGTGTAAGAAGAATACCAAACGTGATGGTTCTAATTATAATATTTATACTGACGGACTTCGTATCATTACGACAATTGATAGTCGTATGCAGCAAGATGCAGAAGAAGCAGTCTATGGGCATGTTGCCAATTATTTGCAGAAGCAATTTAATAAAGAGAAAAAGGAAAGTGCGAATTTCCCGTATACGTCTTCAATTTCTCAGACTCAATTACGTTCTATTTTAGCTCGTTCTGAGCAACAGAGTGATCGTTATCGTGCGATGAAAGCAGCAGGAGCTTCTGAAGAAGAAATTCGCAAGGCTTTTCATACGAAAACTGATATGACAGTCTTTTCCTATCATGGGGAGATAGATACTGTTATGACTCCATTGGATTCAATCAAATACTATAAATCATTCTTGCGTGCAGGTTTGATTTCTATTGAACCACAATCTGGTTATGTGAAGGCCTATGTAGGAGGACTTGATTTTACACATTTCCAATATGATATGGCTATGGTAGGGCGTAGACAAGTTGGCTCTACTATGAAACCTTTCGTTTATGCCATGGCAATGGAGGATGGTCTTAGTCCGAATTATACAGTGGCTAATGTTCAACGTTCTTATGGCGGTTGGACTCCAAGAAATGGCAGTCGCAGTCGTTACGGTCAACATGTTCCTCTAAGTTGGGGACTTGCCCAATCTAACAACTGGGTAACGGCAAACTTAATGGCTCAAATAGATCCTTCAGGACATCGATTGATTGATTTCTTACGTGAAGTAGGTATATCCACTTATAAGCTTTACCCTTCAATGGTGTTATGTCTTGGTCCATGTGAAATTACCGTGGGCGAATTAGCAAGTGCTTACACGATGTTTGTAAATAAGGGTATTCGTTGTGCACCATTACTTGTATCTCGCATTGAGGATAGCCAGGGTAATGTCTTGGCTGAGTTTACTCCGCGCATGAATGAGGTCATCTCGGAGCAGAGCAGCTATAATATGCTAAAGATGCTTGAAGGAGTTGTGAATAGTGGAACAGCAGGACGTCTGCATTATAAATTTAAGCTTGAAGGCACATTGGCAGGTAAAACTGGTACAACGAATAATAATGCCGATGGCTGGTTCGTTGGAATTGTTCCTCGATTAGTGACTGCTTGTTGGGTAGGTGGCGAAGATCGCGATATTCATTTTAATTCTACAGCGATGGGGCAAGGTGCAGAAACTGCTCTTCCTATTTTTGCTTATTATCTTACAAAGATTTATCGTAATACAGCTTTGGGCTATTCACCGAATGAGAAATTTCCCTATGAACAACTAACTAAGTCAGTTAGTGGGAAACCAAAAGCTTCTTCTTTATCAAGTTCTGATGATTCTTTTTCTAATAATGCGGAAGATCCAAATAAAGAAAAATCTGCACCAGCTTCTCATGGGAAGTCTCAAGTCACGGGGGAACATTTATTTGATTAAAATATGAAATTCTTAGCTTTAATTCCCGCACGATATGCCTCAACACGCTTTCCAGCCAAACCGTTAGCTTGTTTAGGAGGAAAGTATATTATTCAGCGCGTTTATGAACGTGTCAGTCAAGTCTTCTCTGATGCTTATGTTGCTACGGATGATGAACGTATTTATGATGTTGTTTTGAGTTTTGGTGGTAAGGCCGTAATGACACGCACTGATCACAAGAGCGGAACAGATCGTTGTTTCGAAGCTTTGCAGAAGCTGGAAGCTAAAGGTAATAAATATGATGTTGTTGTAAACGTTCAAGGTGATGAACCCTTCATTGCTGCGTCTCAATTAGAGGCTATAAAAGATTGTTTTAATACTTCTTTTACTGAAATAGCTACTTTGGTGAAACCTTTTGCTTCTGATGCTCCTCTTTCTGAGTTGTTGAATCCCAATTCTCCTAAAGTCGTGATGAACAATGACGGTAATGCTCTTTATTTTAGTAGAAGTGTTATTCCATATCTGAGAAACATTCCACAAGAAAAGTGGTTACAGCATCACACTTTTTACAAACATATCGGACTTTATGCTTATCGTGTAGACATTTTAGCCAAGATAACATCACTCCCTCAGGGAATTCTTGAACAAAGTGAATCGCTCGAACAACTTCGCTGGTTGGAAGCAGGGCTTACCATAAAGGTGAAGGAGACCAATATAGAGACCATCGGCATTGATACTCCTGAAGATTTGCAGCGTGCCGAAATATTTCTTTCAAATAATCAGTAAATTATGAACATTCGCAATAGCATCTTAATATCTCTACTGTCCTTTTCTACTCTCACTGTTGGAGCTCAAAAGATACAAGTTGGCTCTTTTGTCTTTCGTGATGGATCTGTTTATACAGGTGACCTCTTTAGTGGTAAACCTAATGGGCATGGTAAGACTGTTTTCAAAAATGGAGACGTATACGAAGGAAGTTATCTGAAAGGCAAAAGACAAGGTTCTGGTACGATGGTTTATGCCACGGGGGAGAAGTACGAAGGTCAATGGTTTCAAGATTTACAGCATGGCCGTGGAGTATATTATGCCTTGAATAATAATCGTTACGATGGACTTTGGTTTAAGAATACCAAAGATGGTCAAGGCATAATGTACTATTATAATGGAGATGTCTATAATGGTTCATGGAAAGAGGATAAACGTGTGGGACAAGGTACTTATACCTATAAGAGTGGTGCTTTTTACAAAGGGATGTGGGCTGATGACAAAAAGGAAGGATCTGGCATTTTTGATTGGAAAGATGGCTCCAAATATGAGGGGAATTGGTCTGATAACTTGCGCAATGGTCGTGGTACATTCTTCTACGCCAATGGAGATTACTATATAGGTGATTGGAAAAATGATATGCAAGACGGGAAAGGCATCTATAAGTTTAAGAATGGAGATGTCTACGAAGGGCAGTATCTTCAAGGAGAGCGTACGGGAGAGGGTGTCTTTACTTATGCCAATGGTGACCGTTATGTAGGACAATTTCTTAACGGTGAGCAGAGTGGACAGGGTACATATACTTGGAAAGGACAAGCGTCCTACACGGGGCAGTGGAAAAATAATAAGCGAAATGGGTATGGCACCTATAAATCTAAAAATAGCTACGAGTATCAAGGCTATTGGAAGGACAATATGATGGATGGCGAAGGAGTTTTGCGTATGCAGTCAGGCGAAAAGTATAAAGGCACATTCCGTAATAATAAAAAGAATGGAAAGTTCACTGTTGTTTATGCTGACGGCTCTCGTTTCGATGGTTCTTTCATGGATGATGAGAAGGACGGAAAATATGTAGAGTATGATCGTAATGGTAATGTAACTTCAAAAGGAGTTTATAGCCACGGCCGCAAACAATGACACTAAAATTCAGATGAGGAGGAGAGTCATAATCTCTCCTCATTCTTTTATATTTTCCTATAAGAAACTTTAACTAAAAACCTTTTAACGCAATCTTTCCATTACAAGCATTTGTGCTAGAGGGCTAATTTGATTATCATGAAACAAAAAAAGAAACTCTTGAAGCTCGTGAAGAATGATTCGTGGTTGGAGCCTTACAATGATGCCATTCAGGGTCGCCACGATCACGTGTTATGGAAACTCAACCAACTCACTCAAGACGGGAAACTCAGTCTGTCTGATTTTGCTGATGGGCATCTGTATTTCGGCTTACATCGTACGGCTCGAAAATGGATTTTCCGTGAGTGGGCGCCCAATGCTACTAAAATTTTTCTCATTGGCGACTTCAATGGTTGGAAAGAATCAGAGAAATTTGAGCTAAAACCTGTAGGTACGTTTGGCAACTGGGAGATAAATCTTCCTTTGTCTGCTATGAAGCATGGTGATCTTTATAAAATGAAGGTCTATTGGGATGGAGGCTCAGGTGAGCGTATCCCTGCTTGGTGTCAGCGAGTAGTACAAGATGATACCACAAAGATTTTTTCCGCACAGGTTTGGGATCCTGCTGAAAAATATGTCTTTAAGAAGAAAACCTTCCGCCCAAAGCGCAATCCCCTCCTTATTTATGAATGCCATATCGGTATGGCACAGGATGCTGAGAAAGTGGGCACTTACAATGAGTTTCGTGAGAACATCCTTCCACGTATTATTAAGGATGGCTATAACTGTATCCAGATAATGGCTATTCAGGAGCATCCCTACTATGGTAGTTTTGGTTACCATGTTAGCAGTTTCTTTGCAGCTTCTAGTAGGTTTGGTACGCCAGAAGAACTCAAGCAGCTCATTGATGAGGCCCACAAGCATGGCATCGCCGTTATTATGGATTTAGTGCAAAGTCATGCAGTGAAGAATGAAGTAGAAGGCCTTGGGAATCTTTGTGGCGACCCTCATCAGTTCTTTTATGCTGGCGAGCGTCGCGAACATCCGGCATGGGATAGTCTTTGTTTCGATTATGGAAAGAATGAAGTTATCCACTTTCTTCTCTCTAATTGCAAATATTGGCTGACAGAATTTAATTTCGATGGCTTCCGCTTTGATGGAGTTACTTCTATGCTCTATTATAGTCATGGACTTGGAGAGTCTTTTAATGGTTATGGCGACTATTTTAATGGGCATCAAGACGGCAATGCTATCACTTATCTCACCTTGGCTAATCTCTTGATTCATGAAGTGAAGCCTTCAGCTTTTACTATCGCTGAGGAAGTGAGCGGTATGCCTGGTCTTGCTGCACCATTTAAGGATGGCGGGTATGGCTTTGATTATCGTATGGCCATGAATATACCCGACTTTTGGATTAAGTTGATAAAAGAGTTTCGCGATGAAGACTGGAAGCCAAGTTCTATCTTTTGGGAGCTTACAAACCGTAGAGCAGATGAGCATAATATCAGCTATTGTGAAAGCCATGACCAAGCACTTGTGGGCGACAAAACGATTATCTTCCGCTTGATAGATTCTGAAATGTATTGGCATTTCCGCATTGGCGATGAAACTGCAGGTGTGGATCGCGGTATTGCTCTACATAAAATAATACGTCTCTTAACGGCATCAACTATCAACGGTGGTTACCTCAATTTTATGGGCAACGAATTTGGCCATCCCGAATGGATAGATTTCCCCCGTGAAGGAAATGGATGGAGCTATAAGTACGCACACCGTCAGTGGAACTTGGTGGACAACAAAGAACTGTGCTATCAGTATTTGGGAGAATTTGACCGTTTGATGCTCGAGCTTCTTAAATCGGAACGCAACTTCCAGAAATTGCCCGTAGTTGAAGTTTGGCACAATGATGATGATAAGATATTGGCTTATAGTCGTGGTGATCTTCTCTTCGTCTATAACTTAGATCCTCAGCGTAGTTTCGTCGACTATGGTTTCCAAGTTCCAGAAGGTTCTTACGATATTGTTCTGAATACTGACTCCTGTTCTCTTGGTGGGCATGGTATTATTGACGACAGTGTGCGCATAGAGACAATGTCAGATCCTTTACTCAAAAAGGATGGTAAAGGTTGGTTGCGACTCTATGTTCCAGCTCGTATCGGTCTTGTCTTGCGCAAAACTGTGGAGAAAAAGTCGGACTTATGTAGCTGGAGATTTTAATTTCCAATAAGGCTAAACATGAATATAGCAGATTATATCAGACGTAAGAGAGTGCGTGCAATTCTGTGCGCACTCTTTATGCTCTTTGCTTTGGTCTATGTCCTTTCCTATGAGCGAGATGTTATTGTCTTCACTTTTGACAAGCTATTCGGGAAGGATAATTTCTACGATACTTCTGCTGGTCCATGGCTTCTCATTCTTTCGCTTCTGCTCTTGCAACGATTGGTAAGTAAAACTATCTATTTTCGTGATCGCCATTATACGCTCACTTTTTTGCCATCTGCCATTGTAGCCGTCTTGCTTACATCTTTTGTGCCGTATTGTAATTGGATCTCTTTGTTGGTCACATTGTTTTGTCTCGCCTTTTGGATTCTTCAGCATCGCATTGATTATCGCAGACAGGAGAAGGATCGCAAACGGGCGAGCTATCGTTTGGTGCCTCGCCTTACATGGCATTGTATGTGGCTCTTAGCACTTGTTGCCTATATGGGATTGGCAGGAAATGCTGATACTTATTTTCATCAAGAACTCAAGATGGCGCGGTTCATCTCTGAAGGAAAATATCGAAGCGTGCTTGATTGTTCCGTAAATCCTCCAGGCACTTCGGTTATCACAGCCATGCGAGCTTATGCTCAAAGCCGTTCTGGAAAGAGCATTGCAGATGAACTCTTTCGCTATCCGTTACAAAATGTTGGAGATAGTGTGTTGCTTCTTCATCATCATGATGCAAAGCGTACACCCTTTCAAGCATCTGCCATTTTTCGGCAAATTGGAGTCTGGCCACATCGAGGAGAATCTGCCTCTCAGTATTTGGAGCGGGGAGCAAAGTATCGTCCTTATGCTCTGTTCACTCCTGGGCGCGATTATTATCTCTGTGGACTCTTGCTCAATAAGCAAATAGATCGTTTTGTGAGTGAGTTTTGCAAATATCATGCTTTTAGCGATACGTTGTCTATACCTCGTGCTTACGCTGAAGCTCTAATACTCTATCAGCGTATTCGTTCCAACAGACAGATTCAGTATAAAAATGAATTGATGGAGGCTAATTATCAAGATTTCATAGATAAGCGCAACAATTATCCCTCCGAGTATGAACGCGCCAATGTCTTAGCTGTCCTATATGGTGATACCTATTGGTGGTACTATTATTACAGTAATTTGAAATGATAGAAAAACAAATTATTGCTGTTTTTTTATCTCTCAACATATTTTCTTTCCAATTTATAGGAAATGAGAAATGCTGAATAATTTTCTTTCTATTACAGACCTTTTTATTGACAATTAACTTTTCTAATCTAGCATGGAAAGTTGCATTCTTTTTCGGAAAATGGTATAGAAAAGCGTAGAATTCTCACGAGAAGAGGGAAGAATCCTACTTTCTTGCAGGTTCTTTCTCTCAAAAAGTGCTTTCTTTTCCTTATTCTGTCTGAAAATGCAATAAAGATGTCAGCTGAAATCATTATTGCGTTCAAAATTCCCCTTATTGTATTTTCAATTTCTCAAGGAGAAAATAAAATTTGTAGTATAGAAAATAAAATTTCTCCTTGAGAAATTGAAAAGAAGCCTATTTTAGTGATGCGCCAAAACTGCGTTATTTTCATTCTGCGGCCTTTTAGTTGGATTTTAAGCCATTCTCGGGTGCTTAAAATGTGAATTTTCTTTACAAATATTTTTGTTTGATGTCCCTCGTACTACTACATGAAAGCTTAAGTTTTTAAAGTCTTAAGTGCGATACGAGAGCGTTAAAATGTGAAGGAAATTTCTTCTTGTTTTACTATTTTTAGGGTATGGAAGTTTTTTGCTTTCGTTCTACTTTTGCATGCGAAAACGAATCGTTGCAATCTGGTTTGTCATCGCTATTTTTGTTTGGCATCCCTATCCTTACGTGGAAGAGCTCTAACGAAGAATATCGTTATTCTAAATAAAAAACTAAATTTCGGCTTATATGACAAAAATAATGACCACGAATAATCCTTTTTTTAAGTTGTTTTCCTGGATAAAGGAGGTAAAGAGTAGGGGATTTCTGCTTTTTGTGTGCCTTTTCTTTGGGGGAATACTTTCTGTTCTGGCACAAGAATCTGTGATTTACGGGAAGGTTTCCGATGCCAAAACTGGTGAACCTCTTTCTGGGGTTATACTATCGATTGCTAAGGCAAAAAAGCAGACGACCACGGATGCCACAGGTGCTTATCACTTAGCTGTGGCAGAGAACAAACGTGTGTTGCTTCTCGTGAGATGTGTGGGCTATAAGTCCGTGCAGCAAGAATTGATCGTGAAGGATAGTATGTCTTACAATATCTCATTGCAAAGCACTGAAAAAACTCTTGGCGAAGCTACGGTAGTGGCACGAAGTGAAATTCGCGCGCTGAAAGAATCTGCTATGCCTATTTCCGTTATCGGGCAACGGCAGTTGCAGGGGACAGCTTCAAATATCAACGATGTTTTGGCACGCACCGTGGGCATTACGGTAAGGAATACGGGGGGCTTGGGCAGTGCTTCGCGCATTTCCGTACGTGGACTTGAGGGGAAACGCATGGGAATGTATATTGATGAAACTCCTATGTCACAATTGGGCAATTTCGTGGCGCTCAACGATATTCCTACAGATATGATTGAGCGTATCGAAGTATATAAAGGTATAGTACCATATAAGTTTGGAGGTTCTGCACTTGGAGGAGCCGTTAATGTGGTTCTAAAAGAGTATCCTCCTGTTTATATGGACTTTTCTTACGAGTCTGGTTCGTTCAATACTCATCAAGCATCACCCATTTTTAAGTGGACTAACCGTAAGAGTGGTTTGCAATTTGGCTTAGGAGGTGTATTCTCTTTTTCAAAGAACAACTACAAGATGATGCTGGCAAATCTTGACAATCGTATCGTGAAAAGAGATCACGATAGTTTCAAGAAGATCATAGGAGGAGGATCAATAAAAGCTACAAAATGGTGGTTTGATGAAATGAAGTTGGAGGTTGTTTTTACGAAAACGCGGCAAGAGGTGCAAGGCATTGACCTTGATGTGAGAGAGGCCTTCAATCACTCCTGCGGTTTTGTGACAGCATTCTCACTGAAACGCAAGAACTTCTTCCTTGATGGTCTTGATTTCGACTTTGGTGCTGGATATGTTTGGAGCTGGTATGGTTTGCAAGATAAGGCTAAAAATCGCTACGATTGGGATGGGCGAGAATTGCCGCCTGTGTCTTCTTTTGGTGGAGAACAGAATAATTATCCTTCGGATGGAAAGAATAAATCAAAAGAATTTATCTCAAAATTTAATATGGGCTATACGATCGATGAGCATCATTCTATCAATCTTAATATCTATGCCGACCGCACACGGTTGAATCCTAGCGATTCGTTAATGGATAAGGCTCTAGGCTTTAAATCCAATTTTCCCAGTAAAATGACAACCGTTACAGTTGGCTTTTCCTATGATTTATCGCTTTTTGACGGACGATTTCAAAATGCCTTTACGCTGAAAAACTTTTATTTCTCGTCCCATTCTCGCAGCATCAGCGTGTTCTCTGTAACTTCACCAGAACCTGTCTATATCTCAAAAAAATATGTAGGATTCAGTGATGCTATGCGCTACAAGTTCACACCCAACTTGCTGCTCAAAGCTTCCTTCAATTCTGAGGTTCGTATCCCAACAAGCGAAGAACTTATCGGTAATGGTTCTTCTATTCTAGCCTCGCCAGCTCTAAAACCCGAGCGCACAACAGGTATGAATCTTGGCTTGCTCTATCGTCGTGTGAGAAAAGATGGGCGTCTCATTGAATTGGAACTGAATACCTTCTATAATCATTTGAATGATATGATACGCTTTACTCCTGATATGATACCAACTATGGCGCGATATCGCAATTTTGGTAGTGTGAGTACGAAAGGAGTAGAACTGGATGCGAAAGGAGATGTTTTGCAATGGCTTTATCTTTATGCCAACGGAACTTATCAAGACTTGCGCGATGTTAGACAGAATATCCCTGGTACGGCTGTAGCGAATCCCACTTACAACAAGCGTATTCCAAATGTGCCCTACTTGCTATTCAATTTTGGAGCAGAATTTCACAAAGAAAATCTCTTTGGAGGAAAGGGGCAAAATTCTCGCTTTATTTTCGATGCGTCCTATATTCATCAGTATTTCTATGATTTTGAAGTGAGTCGCTATCAAGAGCGCAAGATTCCCACTTCTTTTACGATGGATGTAGCCTTGGAACATAGCTTGAAGAATAATCGCTGGACATTCACACTGAAAGTGAAGAATTTGGCAGACCGTCGTGTTGTTTCTGAACTGAATCGCCCTCTACCAGGCCGTTATGTGAGTTTTAAGGTGAGATATTTATTTAAGTAGGCAATCAATAATTTTTAATTCTAAAATATAACTAATGAGAAATCTAAAATCAATGCTTGCAGTTGCCATGGTGGCAGCTCTTGTTTGTGGCTGTAGTAAGGATGATCCTTCTCCTACCCCAACTCCTAATCCTCGCGGAAAAACTTTTTCAGGGGTAGTCTTTGCCACAGGTATTACAAATCCTGAAGGGAATAGTGGCAGTGTCTATATGCAGGCACTTACCGACTTGATACCAGGAAGTTACGACAATTCAAATAGTATCCCCGTAGGCTTTGGCTCTACTCCGATTGCAACAGAATCTGGAAATATCTATGCTTTTCCTGACTATATGGGAAATACAAAGGCAGAGATTGTACGCTATCGCTTAGATGCTGAAGGAAAATGGATAAAACAGGGAGCTCTGCCAATCCCCGCGGGGGCTGCTGCTGCCAATATCGTGGAACTTAATAGCGAAAAAGCATACGTCAGTTTGCAAGGACTTGGAATCGTTATGGCTTTTAATCCAAAAACGATGACGAAACTGACAGATATTGATCTTAATTCGCTCAAACAGCCAGAAACGAATGTTTCGCCTGCTGCTATGATTATCCGCGACGGCAAACTATTTGTCGGTCTCAACCAAATGAATGCACAATATATGCCTGCACGCAACAATATTGAGTTGGCGTTGATAGATACGAAGACAGATAAAATAGAAAAACACATTGTTAATACAACTCTGGGATTGAGTTTTGCAACACGACCGATTGATGCTGGCTCTATCTTTATGGATGAACAGAAGAATATCTATATAAATTGTATTGGTGCGTTTGGCTTTATTCCACAATTCCCTGGAGGAATCGTGCGCATCAAGAATGGTTCAACAGATATTGATCCTAACTATTGTATTCACTTTAATAAGACAGAAGTTGCAGGCTTGTCTACCAAACATGCAGATTTTCTTAGTACAATCCTTTATGCAGGCGACGGAAAAGCTTATGCTTATCTCAACTCCTTCGCTCTTGATCCCAAAGGAACAGAGAATCCTTATGTGAGCATGACGAATGTTCCTATAGAGATTGACTTAAAGCAGAAAACAATGAGTGTGATTCCTGGAATGGAAGTTTCTAATCCTCAGGGGGTTGCTATCGCACGCCATAAGAATGTGATTGTTTTTGGTAGTGCCAATAAAAAAGCAAATGGATTTTATATCTACAATCCTACAACAAAGCAAGTTGAGGGTCCAGTTATTACTGTAAAAGGTAATCCTAGTTTCTTCCATAGCTTTGCTAAGGTTGGAAATCCTGTTAGCAAGATTCGCTAGTATCTAAAGATTTATCCAATGATAGGGGCGGCCTTTAATAGGTCGCCCCTAGTTTGCTCTTTATTGTCGATATTGAATTTTTTGGAAAGAAGAAGCGCAACCAGAAAGAGTTACAAAAATCTGGTTGCGCTTAATAGTTCCTGAGAAGGTATTAAGCTTCGACTATTCCTAGTTTTTTCCATTCCTCAACGAGAGCGTGAACATCTTGTTGAGCTGTTTGAGTATCGACGTCGTATTCTTCGCAAAGAGCTGCTGTAAGCTGTTCTTCAGAAAAATCATCGTTGCACACTTTTTCCCATAGGAAGGCTGCTGATTCATTGAGGTTTATCATCTTACTGAAGTCGAGGTTTTCAATTCCTTGTGGGATGATAACTTTTTCTCCGCATACATCGCGGAGTTCTAATCCTTTCTTTATTCGCATGGTTGTTTTCTTTGTTTATTGTTCAATTTTAATGGGGAAAAGGCGAAGCCAAATGTGCCGATATGCAGCTAAAATCCACCGACGAACAGGTGTGAGAAATATCCATACGCGTGAATAGATGCGCCATTTTAGTCCTGTTACTAAGTCGGGATTCTGTCTGCCTTTGCGATAAAATCCTAAGGCTATTCCAATAATGTCCTTCTGCTCGCATACTTCTCTTCCTATGATATTGCCATCCCCGCGGAGGATGATTTTGTTGTTCTCAATCTGAATGATACGATGGAGAACATAGTGTGGTGCACTGATAATCTCGTCTGGCGTTGCTCCGCAGAGGCATGCTTTGGCAAGGATTACATCGCCCACTTTGGGCTTCTCGTTACACGGACCCAGCAATACCTTGTCGCGCCGATCTTCTACAAAGATACGCATGCTAAAGCCGCGGACATGAAACGTAGCTGTGTGTCCTTCGTCTATTAAATCTTTGATTTGAGGGATAAATATGTCGTTAGGTAGAGAGATTGTTTTCATGCTTTTTCAGCGTTTTTGAAAACATATTTCTTGCCCGTACATGCTTCGAAGCTCATCTTTGCAGCTTCTTCGTCTGGGCGATTTTTTAAATGAAATACTGGAATCACACTGGCTACCGCACTGGCTGTGTCGCAGATAGCGTTGTAGGAGGGTTTGTCCCAAATCATGGTGGAACATGAGGAGAGAATTGTGGCAAATCCCTGTAGTTTGTGTTCTTTCTCAATGATATTTTCTGGAGCCTGCTCTAAACGTACATAAGCTCCTATGGGAACACTTAATTGACGATAGAAATTACGTTTTCCACTCCACGGAGTTCCACAGACAAATGGCTTTCCGTTCACAATACGTATTGCGGGGTTATCGTCGTTTAGGATTTCTGTTCCTGGAATATATTTATTCCATAAATCGTTATGAGTACTCTTTCCTGTACCGCTCTTTCCTAAGAATAAGTAGCCACGGCCATCGTGTAGAGCCACAGAGGAGTGCATAAGCAATATATTATGGTGCGCTCCAGCAAAGGCAAAGGCCACCATCATTGCATTGTTAAGACCAAAAGCTCTGTTGGGAAGTTCGCCAAAGAGGGATATCTGACAATCGGAAAAGTTGGTATTGGTCCGGAGAGCACATGCTTTTTCGCCATTCAGGTTGGAAATAATCATCTTATAGCCTCCATTGGGTAATAAGTATACACCATGGTTGTTACCTCCGCAGTCGAATTGTCCTACCTCTGAACCTTCAGGCTCATCATTAACGAGTCCATCGCCAACAGTCATTGTAAACATTAGCTTTTCCTTGGTTTCTTTAACGTAAAATGGAGCGTATGTTTCTAGATAGTGGCGGCCGTCAACGTCCTCTAAAAAGAGAACGCGCAAGTAGGCCCCAGCAATGCAGAAAGAAAGGTCTTGCTTATTCATTTCTTGAAAGTCTGATAAAATTATTGTTCTTCAGTTTTCTGAACTGCAGGCACACTGAATTGGAAGTCTGAGGCAGATATTTCTTTGAGAGTATCAGGTTTTCCCTTGCTCAGTCTTTTGCGGAGTTTCAAATATTTTTTCTCTAATTTCTTGCGATCTGTTGCAAAGAAAATAGCGCAAGTTTGATTACCTTGGTACTTAGATTCTAAAAAATGTTGAAACTCTGCAGAATAGAAACTGCGATACTCAAGAAAACCTGTCTTCTTCTGAAGGGAAGCCCCTTGTAAATCTTGCACAGAAGAGAGATAAACAATGGAGTCATTGAAACTTGTGCTTACTCCAAAAACATAAATTTTGCCATCATCTTTAGCTTGCATGGCTACAGCCATGAGCATGGCGATAAAACTTAGGAATATCCTTTTCATTCTCATTTGTTATTTCTCTGCAAAGATAGTGTTTTACTATGAATCGCAAGTTTTACTTCCTTATATAATGGATAACGAACCGAAAATCATTCTCTTTATGAGAAATTACATATCTACAGATAGTAGACCTTATCAAAAGGTGGAGCGTAAATGTGACAGGTCATTGTATAAATAAAAAAATCTGCAAGTAACCTAAAAGTGCTTGCAGATTTGAGCGTCTCAAAAAATTAGAGATATGTTTTCAGAATCGTACTTTCGTGGGCATTGCGCAAAAGGCTTATACCTTTTTCTTTGATTTGCCGGACTCTCTCGCGACTCAGATTCATCTTTTCGCCGATTTCCTCTAGGCTGAGTTCGGGGTAGCCGATACCAAAGAACATTTGTACAATTTGGCGTTCTCTTTCCGGTAGTTGATGAAGAGCTCGATCTACTTCTTCTTTCAGAGATTCGTTGGCGAGGTGACTGTCTGTGGCTGCATTTTCTGGATTGTAGAGTAAATCAAGCAGACAGCTATCCTCATCTTCTACGAGTGGCGCATCGAAGGAAATATGTTTTCCCGATGAGTGTAGAGCCGTGGAGATTTTATCTAGTTCTAGACCAGTTCCATCTGCAATCTCTTCAATTGAGGGTTTACGTTCATTCTTTTGTACAAACTCATTGTAGAATCTCATCACGCGACTGGCATAACCCACTTGATTTTGAGGGAGGCGTACAATGCGACTTTGTTCTGCCAATGCTTGTAATATAGATTGTCTGATCCACCATACTGCATAGGAGATAAACTTAAAGCCGCGGGTTTCATCAAAACGTTTCGCAGCAGTGATGAGTCCAAGATTTCCCTCATTAATAAGATCTATTAAGCTCAATCCTTGACCTTGATACTGTTTGGCAACAGAAACTACAAAGCGGAGATTTGCACTAGCGAGTTTGTTGAGAGCTTCATTGTCGCCTGTCTTGATACGGCGTGCGAGTTCAACCTCTTCGTCAGCACTGATGGTAGGTTCCTTACTAATGTCTTGCAGGTACCGCTCTAAGGATTCTCCTTCGCGGTTGGTAATCATCTGCAGAATCTTCAACTGTCTCATAGGTTCAAGATTAGAAGGTTGAATGATGTGATTTTATTGGTATTTTTTCATGAAAGATTCAACTGAAGT
The DNA here is from genome assembly GCF_963536905.1 of uncultured Alloprevotella sp. Classification (NCBI taxonomy): domain Bacteria; kingdom Pseudomonadati; phylum Bacteroidota; class Bacteroidia; order Bacteroidales; family Prevotellaceae; genus Alloprevotella; species uncultured Alloprevotella sp. The sequence continues at coordinate 32,209 of NZ_CAUTBW010000012.1, forward strand.
GTCGCCGAGTTGCTTTGCTTTGTTCAGATAGCTAATAGCCTTTGCCTTGTTTTTGAGTTCTCCATAGGCAATTCCTAGTAAGCGGTACGCATCAGCATTATCTGGAAGCTCCTTTATCAGGGCTTCTCCTGCATCAATTGCCGTTTGGAACTCACCTGCAATAAGCCATAAGGAAACTTCTTCGAGACGATAATCGAAGTATTCAGGTTTTTGAGACAAAGTCTGCGCATAGCGGATATCATCAATGGCTTGTTTGTACATACGGCATGAACGTTCGGCTTGTTCGCGAATATAATAAAATTTTGCAGTAAGAGATGCAGGTCCTATTGCACTTTCATAATCATTGTAGTCTGCAACAGCTTGGCGAAACTTACCAAGGCGTGTCAGATACTGGGCACGAACAAAGAGATAGTTTGCGTCGTTCTTACTATAAGGTTTATTGAGGCGGTTTACGCAACTATCTAGAAGAGCAAGTATTTTTGTGCTATCGCCTTTCATAAAGGAGAGTGCGTTGGCAGCTGCATAGAATGACTCTGGAGAGGCAAAGTTCGTGGTATTTACTTTATTATAAGCATCGTAGGCTTTATCGTACTGCTTATTGGCATACAGACAGTGGCCTTGTTGCATGAGATAAAGCGGACTTGGATTAGCTTGATAGGCGAGTTCTGCTTCTTCTAACGCGCGCGGAAGGGTCCAATCTGAATTATTGGAAGTCTGTAGTGCAACGTTGTACATGAGTTTACTAAGAGTAAAGTGTATGCCATCAGCTTTAATGGTTGACTTTTCAGAACTTTTTGATAGAGCTGTCTTAAAGTCTTTCTCTGCGAGAGAATAGAGCTTCTTTGTGGCATAGAACGTGCCGCGATTAACGAAACCTTCGGCATTGTCTGGGTAGGTCTCAATGAAATCATTGAGTGTTGTTATGTAGGCCGTACTATCAGCAGAGCTCATAAGATAAATATAAGCCAATGCTGCTTTCTCATCATTAGGAAGTGCCTTCTGAATTTTGATTTCCTTCAAATCGGGATTGAGTGAACCTGTCTCTGTGATATTGAGCGTATTGATGGCTTTTATATCAAGAGCACAAGCTGTGGTGGCTCCGTTTGTGAAGTTCTTTTGTACGATGGCAGCTACACGCCGATTATTGTCGATAAGGGGACAACCAAAGTTCTTGTCAACATTTTGAGCATTAAGGTCAAAGTATTTGTATTGGTTGAAATCAGATACATTCGTTATAATGGCGGCAACTCCGGTGCTCTTGTAGGTTGCTAAGTTGAGAAGTGTTCCATTTTCGGGTGTTGCCGTACTCTGTTCTAAAAAAGGAGTTTTGTGTGAATCAGTACGAAATTTTGCTAAGTCAAGGACGCTATTTGCTCCTAGGATACGGACTACATTGAATTTCTTTCCTTTGGCATCAATAATTTCTGCTCGGTAAGCTCCTTTTAAAAGATTGAAGGAGACAACTCCTTCCCCTTGGCCGTTAATAAAGAAGCCATAGCCATTTGCCAATATAGTACCATCGGCTTTATACGTAAATATGTTGAAGACTGCGTCAGACGGACCTGCAATACCTATAAAGGGAAAAAGTGTAGATAAAGTTAAAATGAAGGATAATAATAGTTTTCGCATGTTTTATTGAAGTTTTAGTAAGGATTTCGCATTGTTGATGGCTGCCTCGGTCATTTGTGCGCCTGAAAGCATATTAGCAATTTCTTGTATGCGCTCTTCGGTGGACAACAAATCTATATGGCTAGATGTTCCATGTTCATTTTCTTTTTTGAATACACGATAATGGTAGACACCAATAGCTGCAATTTGTGGGAGGTGAGTAATGCAGAGAACCTGGCAATTTTTCGCCATACGATTCATAACTTCAGCCATCTTTTCTGCCATAGTACCTGAAACACCTGTGTCGATTTCGTCAAACACAATTGTCGGTAAGTTTCGGCTTTGTGAGATAATGGCTTTTAAGGAAAGCATCAAGCGAGCGATCTCTCCACCAGATGCAATTTGAGCCACATCCTGCATAGCCGTATTTTTATTTGCACTGAAGAGGAACGTTACTTTATCGGCACCATTACTATCTGGCTGATTGCGGTGTTCAAAAGAGAAATTGAGACGAACACCAGGCATTCCTAATTCTTGCAGTTGGATGATGAGTTCTTTTTCAATTTTTTCTGCTGCTTTTTGGCGACTGACAGTCAACTCCTTAGCTGCGGCATACATTGCTTGTTCTGCTTTGTTGACTTCTACAGTTTTCTTAGCTACTTCTTCATCAATATTTTCAATTTTGTTGATGAAGTTCTTAAGTTCTTCCTGCTTTGTTAGCAACTCTGCAACAGTTTCAACATTGTGTTTCTTTTCAAGCGAATAGATGGTATTGAGTCTGTCATCGACAAACGCTTGTCGTGCGGGATCAAACTCAACAGATTCTAGTTGCTGCTCTAGTTCATCTGCAATATCTTCAAGTTCTATTCTTACACTGTCTATTCTTTCGGATAAGGTTCCAGCAATGGGGAAAACTTTTTGTATAGAGGATAGAATCTGACTACTGCTTTTCAGCTCCGTGACGGGATTGTGCTCATCAACAGAAAAAAGTCCTGACGCCTGGAAAAGACTCTGCTTGATTTCTTCTGCATGCGAAAGAGTATTGGACTCTTCTTCTAGCTGCTCTTGTTCGCCTTCTATGAGTTGCGCTTCTTCAAGTTGTTGTAATTGAAAATTGAAAAAATCTGTATCATTCTTGTCTTTTTCTGCTTGTTCTTGGAGTCTAGTTAATTCTGTGGTAGCACGTTGCCACGCAGTGTATTGTGTCGTGTAGTTTAATAAGACTTGAGGATTGGCAGCAATAGTATCGAGAGTTTCTATGAGAAAATGTTCATGCCCCAAAAGTAAGTTTTGGTGTTGTGAGTGTATATCTATTAGATGACTACTCACTTCTTTTAGAAGAGAGAGAGGAACGGGACTGTCGTTGATGAAAGCACGACTTTTTCCTTGTACGGTGACTTCGCGGCGTACAATACATTCCTTTTCATCAAAATCAATGTCGTGGTCTTCTAATAACTTCTCAAGTTGAAGCCCCTCTACTTGAAATATAGCTTCAACATAGCATTTTCTTTCTCCTGTTTTGATAACCTTAGCATCAGCCCGCTGCCCCATGATGAGACCTAAGGCTCCAAGAATTATACTTTTTCCGGCACCCGTTTCGCCTGTGATGACAGAGAAACCATTTGAAAAGTTGATATCTAACTTTTCAATGAGCGCATAATTGCTTATGTGTAAGTGCTGTAGCATTGTTTTATTTCATTTGTCGCCAAGACGAATTCTTTGACGCATTGATATTGGATAGTATCTCAACAATCTTTTCTTTCTCTGCTGTGGTGCCTTTTCCTTTATAGATATTAACCAATTCGTCAGCTTTTATATCTGTAAAAACTTGTGGGAGAGAAGATAACGATTTGTTTTCGTGCGACTTTTGTAAAAGTCCTATAGCTTCTGTAATAGCTGCTCGTCCGCGGTCAGCATTTTCAGCCATAATATCAAGTCCTTCTCTGTAGTATTTGTATTGCATGCGGCGGAAGGGTTCCATTCCGCTATCTAGCATGTCATTGATAATGGCATATCGATTCTTGGAATCATCAAAAGCTTTCCAACCTTTAGAAGGAAAACTCTGAGCATTATTCACAATGCTTTGCGCTACTGTCAATGCGTCGGTCCCTCCAAGAGGTGACATGGTGTCGTTATCTATTCCTATAATTAAATAGGCATAGTATGCAATAAGAGCCGTCAGTTCATTATCAATAACGTCAGGGCGAAATTCTAATTTATCGTACTGCTGGAAGCGGAAATTGAATGAAGGATCTTGAATGCTAAAGGCTGTAGTAGTATACGCTGAATTATAAACAGGCCGGATACTTTGCACACTAAGGGTACATTCGAATGAATTGTCTGATTCATTGTATTTATTGACAATAATATTGAATGTACATCTAATTCTTTCGTTTTTCCGAAATTGCATATTCGTCCACTGCCGAGTATTGATAAACTCCGTCAGTTGTTGCTGTAAATCATCAAATACCGCTGTTGAGGATTGGTTTATCTTCTGATGATTAACGCTAACCTTAGCTTCAAGTTCTTGAGCTTTCATTTGTGTACAGAGCACAAGGAAGAAAAGAATTATTCGAATAATCCGCATAAGAAATCGACAATGTCCCGCGCCACTTCAGTTTTACTTTTCAGTGGATAAGGATACTCTTTGTCATTATTTAGTATCGTGATTTGATTTGTGTCGTATTGGAACCCCGCACCTTTATCATTGAGAGAATTCAGTACAATAAAATCTAAATTCTTTTTCTTTAATTTCAGGCGAGCGTTATTGTGTTCATCCGTTGTTTCAAGCGCAAAGCCCACAAGTTTTTGATAAGGAGTTTTTGCTGCTCCAAGAGCTGCTGCAATATCTTGAGTAGGTTTTAGCTCGAGAGTTAGATTCTCTCCCTTGCGTTTTATCTTCTCGCTGGCTGTTTGTGCCATGGTAAAATCTGCAACTGCCGCACAAAGAATTGCTGCAGTTGCTTTTTGGAATTTCTCTGTGGCCGCTTCGTACATTTCCTGTGCGCTTTCAACATTGGTGCGAAAGATATTCGGGTGATGCGTAGTAAGATTCACAGGGCCAGCAATGAGTTCAACTTTTGCTCCTCGTGCTGCACATTCCTCTGCTAATGCAAAACCCATTTTTCCGCTGGAGTAATTGCCGATGAAACGTACAGGATCAATCTTTTCGTAGGTGGGGCCTGCTGTAATGACAATTGTTTTATCTGTCAAGCATTGTTGTCCGTTGAAGAAAGCTTTGAGAGTTTCGTATATTTTTTCAGGCTCTTCCATTCTTCCTTTTCCTACAAGATGACTGGCTAATTCTCCTTGTGTGGGTTCTATGATATAGTTGCCACGTTGCTTCAGAATTTCGAGGTTCTCTTGTGTAGAAGCATGGGCAAACATATCCAGGTCCATTGCTGGAGCTATAAAAACTGGAGCCTTCATCGACAAGTATGTTGTGATGAGCATATTATCGGCAATGCCGTGAGCCATTTTCCCAAGTGTAGCAGCTGTTGCAGGTGCAATAATCATTGCATCCGCCCACAATCCGAGGTCTACATGGCTGTGCCAAGTGCCATCACGCTGTGAGAAGAAGTCGCTGATCACTGGTTTAGACGTTAGAGCAGATAAGGTGATAGGCGTGATGAACTCCTTGCCAGCAGGTGTGATGACAACTTGCACTTCTGCTCCTGCTTTGATGAGCAGACGTATAAGTGTACATGCTTTATAGGCAGCTATGCTGCCAGATATTCCGAGAAGGATGTGCTTACCTTTCATCGTGTAGCTGTATTCAGACGTAAGCGCATAAGAGTTTGTTTAGTGTCTTGCGTGAAATCGCCTTGCATCATCCAGCCAAAATAGCCGGAATCTCGTTGCAAAACGTCGGCAACAGGCTGTCCTTTATATTTTCCAAAGTTAAACACCGGAGTACCTTGTTCATCGTAGACAAAGCGACCAGCCAAGTCTACATTTCTGTTCTGACGTGAAAATTCTGCAAGCCACTCTATATTATTGTGAAGCTCTTCTCCGTACTTGTCGAGCTGAGCCTGAAGAACTTCGTAAGTAGCTTTAGTGTCGGCCAAAGCCGTGTGGGCATTCGTGAGATCTTGGTTACAATAGAATTTATAGGCAGCTGAAAGATTTCGCTGTTCCATCTTGTGGTAGATAGTTTGGACGTCTACTAAGCGACATTTTGAAATGTCAAAGTCGGCGCCAGCGCGTGCAAATTCTTCTACGAGGAGAGGAACATCAAACTTATTGGAATTAAATCCTGCTAAGTCAGCCCCTTGAAAGATAGCTGCTAGTTCTCCTGCTTTATCTTTGAAATAAGGGCAGTCTGCAACATCGGCATCATAGATACCATTTACGGCCGATGCCTCAGCTGATATGTGAATCCCAGGATTAAAGCGAATGACCTGTGATTCCTCGTTACCATTTGGGTAAACTTTTATAAAACAAAGTTCGACAATGCGGTCACTGGATATTTTAAGGCCTGTGGCTTCAATGTCGAAGAATATAATGGGGCGTGTAAGTTGAAGTTTCATTCTGTTTTAGGTGAAAAGAATTATACATTACAGTCTAATTGAGCGCAATGTATAATTCTTTTATCTGTTATATGTATCAATCTGGAAGCATGAGAGGCATCAGAATCATCTGAACCTCTTCGTTTTCTTTCTGCTCGGCAGGAATGATGACCCCTGCACGACTTGCGTCGGCCAATCGGACAATCACATCCTCGCCTTGAATATTATTGATAATCTCAAGGAGAGACGGACCTTTGAATCCAATACTCATGGGATTACCAGAGTACTCGCAGAGTAGAGATTCTTCTGCTGACATTGCAAAGTCAATGTCTTGAGAAGATATTGTCAACTTGCTAGGTGATAGCTGAAGTTTTACAAGTGTGCTAGCTGCACCAGAGAAAATCAAAACACGGCGGAGGGTTGCCATCAGCGCATCGCGATTAACAGTTACGATGTTTGGATTATCCTTTGGGATGACTGCACTATAGTTCGGAAATTTTCCCTCAATGAGTCGGCATGTCATTTCGAAATTTTCTGTATAAACATCAGCATTTCGCTCATTGAAGAGGATACGAACATCCCCCATCTCTTTTTGTAAAACATTCTTTAAGAGTCCAGCAGGTTTCTTAGGGAGAATGAAAGCTCCTTCCTTTGAAGCTTGAGTATTCAATATTTTATTGCACGTCAGCTTTTGTGCATCTGTTGCAACAACGGTAGCGTTGTTGGAAGCTATATCGAAGAATACGCCATTCATTACAGGACGAAGAGGATCGTTGGCTGTTGCAAAGATAGCGCGTCCTAGAGCTTCATAAAGTAGTTCTGCACCTACGGTCAGTCGTGAGGCATCGCTAGGCATTTCAGGAGTGACGGGATATTCATCGGCAGGTTGTGCCATGAAGTTATAGTGACCTCCTTGGTATTGGATAGTAACATCGAGATTACTACCAACGAAGAATTCCAATGGTTGGTCTGGAATTTCCTTCATTGCATCTTGGATAGTCTTAGCGTTCACCGTGAAGCGGATGTCTTGTTCGCTCTCGATGAGTTCGATCGTCGTTTTTAGTGTACATTCATTGTCCGAGGCTGTGATACGGAGCTTCTGCTCCTCAATTTCAAAAAGAAAGTTGTTGAGAATAGGCAGACTGTTTTTTGCTGTAATCACGCGGCCGGTAAGTTGTAGACGCTGTGAAAGCAATGAACTATTGAGTACGAATTTCATGTATGTTTATGATTTGTATTTCTTAATTTTATTGTGCTGACAAAGTTACATAAAATTCTAATATGAGTAAGAAAATGCTTTTTTTTTAATCTTAAAATCCCTATAGCTCTGATTTTAATTGTAATTTCGCGGTCGTAGAAAATAAAACATAGATATAAATGGAAATTACAGGTAAAATTATTCAAGTTCTTGAAAAACGTAGTGGTACTTCTAGTCGTAGCGGAAATGCTTGGGCCTCTCAGGATTATGTCCTTGAGTTTGTAGACGGCAATAGCCAGTTCCCTCGCCACATGGTGTTCAATGTGTTTGGTGAAGATCGTATTTCGCAGATGAACATTCAAGTAGGTCAGACTCTTACGGTTTCTTTCGATGTAGATGCTCATGAATATCAAGGACGTTGGTTTAATAATATCCGTGCGTGGCGTGTAGTTGCTGCCTCAGAAAATGCAGTCCCTCCTGTTGTAGATGCAGCTCCTATAACCCCTGCTACAGATATTCCTGCTCCTACAGCAGATGTAGCTCCTGCTAGTGAGGACAAAGTAGATGATCTGCCTTTCTAATTTAAAGTAAGATATTTCCTATACGGATGAAACTGACGTAAGTACAGTTTCATCCGCTTATTTTATCTTGTGAGTTATGAAAATCAAATTTATCGCGAAGGTTTTACGCTGGATTGTTGCTAGTTTCTTTATTTCTTCAATAATAGCAGTAATAGCATATCGCTGGATTCCAGTATATGTTACTCCTCTGATGCTGATTCGTTGTGTGCAGAGTGTAGCGAATGGAGAATCGCCAAAGCTTTATCATCATTGGATACCTTTAGATGAAATGTCCGTGTACATGCCGGTTGCTGTGATGGCTTCTGAAGATCAAAACTTTCGTCATCATCATGGATTTGATATGAATGCTATAGTCGACGCAGCAAAAGAAAAAATGGAAGGTAAGCGCCGGAGAGGAGGTAGTACTATCAGTCAGCAGACTGCAAAAAATGTCTTCCTATGGCCTAGCTCAACATGGATTCGTAAAGGATTTGAAGCTTACTTTACTGTATTAATTGAGTTGTTTTGGTCAAAAGAACGGATTATGGAAGTATATCTCAATTCTATTGAAATGGGAGATGGGATATATGGAGTAGCTGCAGTGGCTGCTCAGAATTTTGATTGTGAAGCCAATCAGCTGACGCGCTCAGATTGTGCTTTGATAGCAGCAACTCTCCCAAATCCGAGACGTTTTAGTAGTAAACATCCTGGACCTTTTATGCGAAGTCGGCAACGTTGGATTCAGCGTCAGATGCGGAATATTGATGTTATGCACATGGATTAAGTGCTCAAGTTTGAATTATTCCAAGGTTTTTATAGTGAGCTTTCGTTGAATTGAAACGGAAGCAGATCTGCAAAAGATTCAAAAATATAGATTTTATCCTTTCCGTAGAGTAGAACGCGAAAAGGATGAAATCTATGTTCTACTTCTGCTAAAACTTGGCGGCATGCTCCACATGGAGAGATAGGGGAGGGTGTAAAGGATCTATTTGTTCCTCTTGCAGCAATTGCCAAAGTTTTTATACCAACTTCGGGAAATTGAGCATTGGCATAAAACATTGCGCAACGTTCAGCACAAGTTCCTGTAGTGTAAGCTGCATTTTCCTGATTACTTCCTTTAATGATTTCCCCATTATCAAGCAAAATTGCAGCACCTACGCTAAAATGAGAAAAAGGAGAATAACTAGTATGAGTGGCTTTTTTAGCTTGTTCTATTAGCTGAAAGTCTTCTGCGCTAAGTTCTTCTTCCTTAGCACTTTTATATTGAATTTCGATATGTTTAGATTCCATATTTATGTGATAGTTGAGTAGGTGCAAATTCCATCCTTCCGTGCAAACATACGAAAAAACTCTAAAATGGAGCATAACTATATCGGAAAATTGTAAACTTGACTTCCCAGAGCATAAAGTTAAATGCTAAAAAAGCCAATAAAGAACTGTTTATATGCTTTTGCTATCTGATACTTCGCAATATCTTAGTATTTTTGCACTGAGAAAAGAAATAGACATAAAAACAGGACTTCCTAACGATACGGGAGACCACTAAAAAGACGAAAATTATGAAAGAGAAAAAATTAATTGAAATGCTGCAGTATCGTATCAATCGTTACAAAGAGATGAGAAATGGATCAATGTGCCAGAATCTCAACCTGCAGCTCCAGCGCTTAATGGCTGGTAAAGGCGCACAGTAAAGAACTTTGTAAAGCATAATATAGCCGTGGTTATTACAACCACGGCTTTTTATTTTTTTTTCTGGAATTATACAATGAGGCCTAGGATGAACGCAAGATGATGACACAGCGTAAAATACTATCTTTTGACTTGTTTTTTTGTAGAAATAATTCTTACTCTATGGAGCTGAGAATGCATTGAAATCCAAGATTAGTGTATGGGGGTGGAGATAGTGCAGCAATGAGATGTTACTGAAATACTCTTTTCTTCAGCTCTTTAAAGGAGATATTTATTTTTCTATTATAGAGATTGGAAATACAATAAGGGGATTTTTAATCACAATAAGGTTGTTGGCTGCTATCCTTATTGATTTTTCAGAGAAAATAAGGATGCAGAGACCTTTGGCGTCTGTTTCCTAACCTGTGTTTCGATACGATTGTGGCAATAGAACAGTTCAATATTTATAAAAATAGAGAGTAATTTTCCTCTTTCCTTTTTGTTTTTGAGAAAAGCTTGGAGAACTATAAAAAGAAAAAGCATTCAACTTAAAACTGTTGAATGCTTTTGAAGTTGCGGAGGCTCGACTCGAACGAACGACCTCCAGGTTATGAGCCTGGCGAGCTACCAACTGCTCCACTCCGCGATATTCAGGATGTTATCTCCCGTTTGCGAGTGCAAAGTTAGTATAAAGTTTTCGACCAACCAAGGATTTTTCAAAAAAAATGTAATTTCCCTTATTCTACCTCTAAAACAAGTCCCTTTAGATACTCCCCTTCAGGGTGATAGATATTGATGGGATGGTCGGCTGGTTGATGCAGCTGATGTAAGATGCGGACATGGCGGCCAGCTTGTGCTGCTGCTGTAAAGACTGCTAAGCGGAATTGGTCTTTATTAACGGCCTGCGAACAGCTGAAAGTAAAGATGATTCCGCCTTTACGGATTTTAGAAATGGCAATAGCATTAAGGCGCGTGTAGCCTTTGAGTGCATTGCGAAGCGCACCCTTGTGTTTCGCGAATGCTGGAGGATCAAGGACAATAAGTTCGTAATCGTCGCCTGCCCTTTCAAGGAATTTGAACGCGTCTTCTGCATAAGCATCATGTCGGCTGTCACCTGGGAAATTGAGTTCTGCATTTGCTCGCGTCAGATCTATAGCTTTAGCACTACTATCTACACTAGTGACGCGTGTGGCTCCACCTCGGAGTGCGTAAACACTGAATCCACCTGTGTAGCAAAACATATTAAGCACGTTCTTTCCTATGGAGTACTGCTCCAAGAGCTTTCGATTCTCTCGCTGATCAATGAAGAAGCCTGTTTTTTGCCCTCGAAGCCAATCGATATGGAACTTGAGTCCGTATTCTATGGCTATGTTATCCTCGTTGCCCCCAATGATAAAACCGTCCTTCTCGTGTAGATCTGCCTTGAAGGGAAGTGTGGTTTCGGACTTATAGTAGACATTTTCGATAATTCCTTTGCAAACGTCAATGAGCGCAGCTGCTATTTCTTTACGATAGAGGTGCATACCAACGGAATGGGCTTGCATCACAGCTGTTTTACCATATAAGTCGATGATGAGACCTGGTAGTTGGTCACCTTCTCCATGAACAAGACGAAGAGTGTTGTTATCTTCACGCTCTACCAATCCAATTGAACACCGCATATTGAACGCTTCGGAAAGACGTTCTTTCCAGAATTCATTATCGATTTTACGTTCAACAAAGGACAATACGCGTATAGCGATAGATCCAATTTGATAATGTCCGATAGCTAAAAAATCTCCTTTGTGGTCAATGACTCTTACTAACTGGCCTTCAGTGAGATTGTCGGGCATTCTTTGGATGGCACCAGAGAATATCCAAGGATGGAAACGTTTAAGACTTTCGGCTTTTCCGTGACGTAATTGGATGGTTGGATACATATATTTTTGAATAGTTTACAAAAGGAAGGATGAAACGAAAATAATTGTTTTGCCTATCTTTCGTTTCTGTTATTAAAGGCTTATTGGAGTATTTCTGCGGCAGGCTGAGGTTTTAGCAGTGTAAAGCCTGTTTCGCGTAAATGTTTAAGTTCGTTGTAGAGCATGATACAGGAATATGCATCTGTAGCTGCATATGTTTTTTGCGCGGGGCTAAGAATATCAGCTTCCCAATTACTAAGTTGAGCGCTCTTTGAAATCCGTTGATGAAAAACATTTGCAAAGATTTTCTGAAGGCTCATGTCTTGAATACCCATTTCTTTTACATAGTCCTGCAAATCAAGAAACTGGCCAGGAACAAAGGCATGTCGTTGAGCCAGCATGTGGATGTCGTCTTTTAACGAAAGACCAACTTTTAAGATTTCTTTGTTGGCTAATAATTTGCGCAATGAAGAAATAAAGCCAAAGGAGTTGAGGCGAAAAAGAAAGCAAATGTCTTCGGTTGCAATTTGCAAAAGTGCAACTTGGTGAAACACGCCTTTACGGAAAGATGGGCGAGTTTCAGTATCTATTCCTAAAATCTTGGAGTTCTCAAGTGCAGCCACAGCTCGTTCTGCTTCTGCTTCACTTTGAATGACAACGATGCGCCCTTCATACTTGAAGCGCGGCAATCCTGCAATGAATTTTTTATCGGTCTTAATGAAGAGTTGTTTCATTCTTGATAGTTTCCTCCGAATTGAGCATCATGCAAAGCTCGAAGAGCATTGAGAAGTGTCTGCCCCCAGTAAAGTTTGAATTTTTCAACAGCTTCGAAGAGAGCTACTTGCATAGGTTCTTCGAAACCTTCACGGAAAGTTTCGACTAATTCTCTAAGAACCTGATAAATATCTGCTAAATTCTCACTGATAGTACAAAGTACTGGTTGGTCTGAGTATTTGAAATCCTCTACAAATACATCCAAATAATCGTCTCGTTCAGCTAAAATAGCTGCGACATTGTGGCGGATATAATCGTAGTCCGCTTCGGTTAGTTTTCCTTCATTGAAACCAGGAATTTCTGGAATATCTCCCAATAGAGACATTTTGAGGTAAATCATAGGTAGAATACCGCGCATCACATCAATAAAGTGGTTGCGTTCTTCTCCTTCTGTCTGCTCCACTTGCTTGCAATATTCTGTCGCAATGGTAATCAAGTCGAGCACTGGTTGGCTGTAAAGGAAAGAATTCATGAATATGTGAGAAATAGAGTGATAAGTAAACGGGAGCACTTGTGTCTCCCGTTTTTCTTAGTATTATAAATCATTTCGTGCGATACGCCCCATTGCCATAACGAAGTGGAGTTGTTGCTCCTTGTCATAGATGACAATGTCTGCATCTTTCCCCTTTTGGAGTGAGCCTTTGCGATCGTAGATGCCCATGATTTTTGCAGGCGTTTCGCTCACCATGCGAATGGCATCTTCCATTGGTATGTGAGCTTGCTGAACAGCAGTGCGAACGAGGCGATCCATTGTAGCTACAGATCCTGCTATGGCAGAGCGATCGGCTAACTTGCAAACACCGTCCTCAATAATAGTTCCTGGGTCGAAGCACTTAGTAGTGTCGCTGGCAGCAACTGCTAAAGAGTCGGTAATCATGCTAGTTCTTTCTACGCCTTTGAATTTGTAAATCATATTGAGGATGACGGGGGGGACATGAATACCATCCGCAATCATTTCTACCGTAATCTCATCCATATCATAGATGGCCTCAACAGTTCCAGCATGCTTAAATTCACGTACTTTGTAGAAACCACGCATGGCGTTATAGAAGTGATTGGCATGTGTGAAACCTACTTGTAAACCTGCCTTCACTTGGTCGAAGTCGGCCTTTGTGTGCGCAATAGCATTGAGCACTCCATGCTTACGACAGCATTTACCAAATTCTAAAGCACCCGGAAGTTCAGGGGCAGCACTCCAGCGCTTAATGCAATTAGTGCTATCGAGGAGAGGAATATATTCTTCAGGATCTGGATCCTTAATATTTGCAGGGTTTTGGCCACCAGCCATATCTATATTAAGGTAGTGTCCTTCAAGATGAAGTCCCATGACAGGCGTATTTTCCTCTTTCATCATCTTCTCCGTTGTGCTTACTGCCGCATAAATCATGGGCATCGTTGAAGACGAAAGAGTGGGGTAGATAGCCGTGGTGCCATGCTGCATGTGCGCATCTATCGCAACCCGAAAAGCTTCTTCGGTACCTTCCATGAAGTCACGGCCACCACCGCCATGGCAGTGCTGTTCTATTCCACCAGGGACGATGTCGCCTCCCTTAGCATCTATGCGCTCAGCTCCAGCAATGGGGAGGTCGCTATTTGAAACTTCAAGAATTTTGTTGCCCTCAACAATCACAGAGCCACCTTCTAGCCAGCCTTCTGGAGTGAGGATCCGTCCATTAAATATCTGTTTCATTTGTAGCAATAGGTTTAGTATTCTTATGCAAAAGTAAGCATTTCTTCTGACTATATACAATAAAGAGAGGGTTTTTGCGGTTATAGAATAGATGTAGAAAGCCTCTTTATGTGTGGCTGAAACTTCTTGCGCATTGCGTGTTTATCAGATTGAAAATAATTATGCTAAAGAATATATCTTTACTCCTTCTTATATTTATAGGTGTGAGTGCCTGCTCACCTGTTGATCGACTTATCCGTCGCGGTGACAATGCGCTTGCTATTGGAGAATATGCAGAGGCTGCAGCTTTATATCAGAGAGCGTATAGGCAAACTCCTGCGAAAGAGCGAGAACAACGAGGCCGACTTAGTTACAAAATGGGAGATGCTTATCGTTGTTATGGGAATGTGGCAAAAGCTGTTGGAAATTATGCAAATGCTGCTCGCTATTATTATACTGATACGCTCACTTGGCTTCGCCTTGGAGATATGCAAAGAGCTATGGGGGAGTATGGAGAAGCAAGTAAGTCTTATCAGAATTTTATAACAGAAAGTTTATCTCCCCCAAAAGCAATATTTAGTCAACCCTCTAAGAAAGTGGTAAGTGTTCGTAAGTCTAAACGTGGCAATAGAAAAACGAAGGAGACGACAAATTCTGATACTTTGTCTGTGGCTACTTCAACCCTGAAGACTAGGAAAGTAGATTCAAAGTATATTGAAATAGCTCACAGGGGATTACTTAATTGTGAAGCAGCCATAGAAAATAAGAAAGACGTCTCTGCTTATACAGTTCGCCAAGCAGTTCTTTTCAATTCTCCGCGCGCAGATTATTCTCCGGCTCTTCTTCCTACAGAATATGATCAAATCTATTTCTCTACAACGCGCCGTCAGACACAGGGTAATGATATTAGTGGCATTACGGGAATGAAGGCGGGAGATATTTTCTATTCGCGCAAAGACGAGAAGGGAAATTGGAAGCGTGTAGAACCTGCAGAAGGAGGAATCAATACTACTGATGATGAAGGAGCTTGTTGTTTTTCTCCGGATGGCTCAACGATGTATTTCACGGTATGTAGAACTGATGCAAAATATCCTCGTATGGCGGAGATTTGGCAATCTACTCGTTCTGATGCAACTTGGTCGAAACCTACACAAGTAAAGATTTCTGCAGATACACTTTCCGACTATGCTCATCCGGCAGTTTCTCCTGATGGTAAATGGCTTTATTTTTCCAGTAATATGCCGGGAGGTTTTGGGGGATATGATTTGTGGCGCATACGTATAGGTGAACATGGAGCTGGAGGTGTTGAGAATCTTGGTTCAGAAATCAATACTGATGGTAATGAAGAATTTCCTACATTTCGCCCTAATGGCGATTTCTATTTTTCTTCAGATGGACGTACGCCTAATTGGGGCGGGTTAGATCTTTATTGTATTCCTCAGTTTACCAAACGCTTTAGAGGGGAGGATGTGTTATTTGATGCAGAACAGACTGGGCTGGTAGATACTCTTTATCAACAACTTATTGTAGATCATCTTCCTACTCCTATGAATAGTCAAGGGGATGACTTTGGTATTACGTTTGATGGTCTTCATAACCGCGGTTATTTTTCCTCCTCTCGTAGTACGGGAGGTCGTGGCTGGGATAAGATATTTGAATTTAGTTATCCTGAACGCTTACTGACCGTGAAAGGTTGGGTTTACGAACAAGATGGCTATGAGCTACCTTCTGCCCAAGTGTATATTGTAGGTACAGACGGGACGAACCAAAAGATTAGTGTGTTACCTAATGGTTCTTTTGAAGCCCCTGTGCAGCCTGGGGTTAATTATCTCTTGATGGCTGTGTGCAATGGATATTTGAATGTTCGGCAACAGTTGCGCCTTGATACGCTTTCCCTAGCAGATGTGGAGAGAGCAATAGCTCGTCAAAATAAAAATCTTCGAAAAGATGTTACGCAATATGTTTTGCAGTTTCCCCTTCCTAATATTAGTATCCCAGTCTTAGTCCGCGGTATTTATTATCAGTTTGATAAAGCTGCTATTACGGATAGCAGCAGCGTTGCACTCAATCGGTTGGTTACATTATTGAAAGAGAATCCTAATGTTACCATAGAATTGGCAGCACATTGTGATTATCGAGGGACAGATGCTTATAATGACCACCTTTCTCAGCAACGCGCTGAGGCTGTAGTGGCTTATCTTGTGAAGCAAGGTATTGCGCGTGATCGTTTGACTCCTATGGGATATGGAAAACGCCGTCCTAAAGTTGTTACAACAAAGTTGCATACCGAATACCCATTCCTTGCTGTTGGTGATACTCTCACTGCAGAGCGTATCAGTTCGTTACGTCCAGCTCAGCAAGAGATTGCCAATGCTTTGAATCGTAGAACAGAGTTCCGTGTTCTTCGTACAACATATGGTCTCTTTGATAAAAATGGTAATTACGTAGCTCCGGCTACTAAGCCTAAGAAGTCGGAGGCAAATGAGCCTAATGCTGTAGATATTTATTAGGAATGAGTGTGAGATTTTAAGAAAGTTAACTAGCTTTAGAGATGTGTCTTTTTAATCTTTCTGCTATCTTGTAAAAAAGCTCACAACATATTTCTTTATGTTGTGAGCCTTTTTTTATTCTCCTATTGCATTTTAGAGCCGATGGTTAAAAACGTAATGAATGGCCATTTATCGAAATGAATCTGTAAGAAGTTTTATTTCGATGGCAGGAGAGATTCGTTCATAGAGGATATTGTAGACAGCATCAAGGATAGGCATATTCACATGGAAGTGCTTGTTGAGTTGCTTCATGCACGCTGTGCCGTAGTAGCCTTCAGCGATCATCTCCATTTCGATTTGTGCCGACTTTACACTGTAGCCTTTACCAATCATCGTGCCGAAGACGCGGTTACGCGAAAAGTTGGAATATCCCGTCACAAGGAGGTCACCAATATATACACTGTCGTAAACATTGCGTGGAATAGGATAAACAGCACGCAGAAAACGGTCGGTTTCTTGTACAGCATTTGCCATAAGAACCGACTGAAAGTTGTCTCCATATTTCAATCCATTGCAGATACCCGCTGCTATGGCATAGACATTTTTCAATACACTGGCATATTCTATGCCTATGATGTCATCTGAAGTCTTAGTTTTGACATACGAAGAAGCGAGCATAGAGGCAAAGGCTTGAGCATATTCTTGGCTCACGCTACCTATTGTGAGATAGGTGAGGCGGTCGAGTGCTACTTCTTCTGCATGAGAAGGACCTCCAATAACGGCTAAATGATCATCTGGAATATTGTAAGCCTGTCGAAAATATTCGCTGACCACGTAGTCCTCATCTGGAACAATACCTTTGATAGCCGTAACGATATATTTATCATAGAGTTTCTCTTTGAGCTTGCGGAGATGGCTCTTTAGGTAAGGAGAAGGGGTGACAAAAATTAAGGTGTCATTATCGCGTACAGCTTCGTTGATATCGGCCGTAAAGTGGATGCGATGAGTATCGAAGTGGACACCGGTGAGATAGGAGGGATTGTGCTCGAGACGTTTAAAGCTTTCGATGGCGTCCGTTCTGCGCATATACCACGTGATGCTGGGGACTTTCTCCAGTACCATTTTGGCAATAGCGGTGGCCCAACTGCCACTACCCATTATTGCTATCTTTCCTGTTTCCATTTTATTTTTGAAGATATGGGAGAAATTCTCCGTCTTCTTCATAGAGCTATTGCTTCTCTCTCATGTTTTTAGAGCGTAGATAAAGTCTCTTTGCTTTATGAGAAAGACGGAGAGATTTTCTTAGTGACCGTTTATTTGTCGGCAGAAACCCATTTAGTGATTTCTTCTAGTGAGGGCTTTTGTATCTCGACAATGTTTCGGTATTTCTTCTGCAATTCGCTGAGCTGTTGCAGGATTTTCTGCGGGTTCACCTCTTTGAGGTCGCTAACGAGATTGTAGCCAATTTTTTGGAGAGCTGGAACCAAATCCTCGGGAATACCAATACGCGTGTAAGCTTCAGCGTTGTCGCGAGGAGCTTTGGCTTCTGGCTTCATCTGTGGGAAGAGGATAACTTCCTGAATGAACGGATTCCCTGTCATAAGCATGACAAGACGGTCAATACCAATACCGATACCAGAAGTGGGAGGCATACCATATTGGAGTGCGCGGAGGAAGTCGGCGTCTATAACCATAGCTTCATCGTCACCCTTATCTGCCAGAGACATTTGGTCGCGGAAACGTTCTTCTTGGTCTATAGGATCATTTAGCTCCGAATAAGCATTGGCCAATTCCTTACCATTAACCATCAGCTCGAAGCGTTCTGTAAGACCTGGCTTAGAGCGATGTATTTTAGTGAGCGGTGACATTTCTACTGGATAGTCCG
This sequence comes from uncultured Alloprevotella sp., assembly GCF_963536905.1. Taxonomy (NCBI): domain Bacteria; kingdom Pseudomonadati; phylum Bacteroidota; class Bacteroidia; order Bacteroidales; family Prevotellaceae; genus Alloprevotella; species uncultured Alloprevotella sp. The sequence goes on from NZ_CAUTBW010000012.1 coordinate 50,466, forward strand.
TGATGAAAGTGGGTTGGATGTAGGTACCTTCACAGAATTCGCCAAAGAGTTCGTCAATCAGTTTGCCCTTGCCCATTGTCTCATCAATCTCCATGTTCAACTTGTGGCAGATCTCGCGGATTTCATCCTCTGTCTTGCCCTCCAAGTCGTAACCCGTCTTTTCCTTGATAGCTTCAAGGATAGGCAGGCGGCGATACGGAGCTTTGAAGCTGATAGTCTTACCGTCGATAACGCATTCGCTCTTGCCATTCACGGCAATGCAAATAGTTTCGAGCATCTTCTCCGTGAACGACATCATCCAGTTGTAATCTTTATACTGCACATAGAGCTCCATGCAAGTGAACTCAGGGTTATGGTTCTTATCCATGCCCTCATTGCGGAAGTTCTTTCCTATTTCGTAAACGCCTTCAAAGCCGCCCACGATGAGACGTTTCAAGTACAATTCGGTAGCGATACGCATATACATATCCTGATCGAGTGCATTGAAATGCGTGATAAATGGACGTGCACTTGCGCCACCTGGAATATTCTGTAGTGTAGGAGTTTCTACCTCTGTGTAGCCCGCACTGTCCAACACGTTGCGGAGAGTGCGCAGCACGATAGAACGCTTGTAGAATGTATCTTTCACATTGGGATTAACAATGAGATCAACGTAGCGTTGACGATAGCGCATTTCTGGATCGGAAAAACCATCATAAACTTCACCATCTTTCTCCTTCACGATAGGAAGGGGGCGAAGACTCTTGGAGAGTAGTGTGATTTCTTCAGCGTGTACACTGATTTCGCCAGTCTGCGTACGGAATACAAAGCCACGAACGCCGATAAAGTCGCCCAAATCAAGCAACTTTTTGAAGAATTTGTTGTAGATGTCTTTATCTTCACCAGGGCAAATGTCGTCACGGGTGATATATACTTGTATACGTCCTTTAGAATCAAGGAGTTCAGCAAAGCTGGCTTTTCCCATCACGCGGCGGCTCATTAAGCGGCCAGCGATGCAGACACGGCGAGGAGTTTCAGCGTTTTCGTCGAACTCGCTGCGGATGTCTGTACTGTAAGCATCAACGGGGAATTCAGCTGCGGGATAGGGGTCGATTCCCATTTGTCGAAGTTCCTTTAGGGCCTCACGACGACCCAATTCCTGTTCGCTTAGTTCAAATACGTTCATGTGATTTTTTGTTTCTTTATATTATTGTATGTGCAAAATTACAAAGAGAAAGCCATAATTCCAAGAATAGCACAAAAACAAGTACAAAGACACGCCTTTTGAATTATTTATTAAAGAGACTTTTACAAAAAAATAAGCTTTTAAATAACTTTGCTTCATGTAGATTAAAATCTAAGATTTGATAGGTGTAACCCAATAGTGGTCTTGAAGGAGCTGTTTCTAGTTTTAGCTACAATATGGGATATTTGATTGAAGGCGTTTTTGATGTTAATATTCAACTTAATCCTTTATACGAATGATTTTACTCCTATTAGAGAAACACTTATGGAGCCGGATAAACGTGGATATATTTAGGAATGAGAGGCTGTGGTTGCGGGAAGTTCGTCAGTGTACGGCTCAAACTAAAAGATTTTGGCTGATATTTAGCCTGGGGTTGCTAATCCTGTCTGTCTTCACCATCCCTTTCCTAAGCTTAAAGATGTTTTGGTATATTGCGTCATTATCAAAATAAAAACGCTATATTTGTCAATATTTTTCGTATTCTATTGTACTGAGAATAGCTTGAAAATCAAATTTAAATTCTTCGGGAGGAAATAACGCAAGGAGGAGCTGTTACGCCAATAGGGGGATTTTGAAAAAGATTACTAGGAATTTTATTTTCTATACTAGGAGTTGAAAAAACAATACTGCAATTTTCAAAAATAATAAGGCTGTTGGCTGACATCTTTATTGTATAAACTGATAGAATAAGGAAAAAACTGACTCTTTGAAGCATTTTTGTCGTTCATTCTATGAAAAATCATAGCTTCCCTTATGTTTTTACCGATTTATGGAGTGACATTTTTAGCTGATAGATTCGTTTTTCGTTGCTTTCAAACCTTTTTAAGTTTTTCTCAATAATTTTTGCTTCTAGATTGGAGAAGCATGTTGTAAAGAAAATTCTTGTTTTGAAACCTAGACTGTGATTGTCAGTTGTCACGGCTGAAGGAAGGAATACCAGAGGATATTTTTTTACAAATCTATTTTACCGTTCAGAAAGAGAGAGAGGGAATGAAAAAAGTGTCCATGTACTTCATTTGCCTTCATTCGTGAGCTTTTACAAGCTTTAGCTTATTTTGTATTCTGCAAAAATAGTCTTAACTTTGCACTTGAAGAAAGCAACAACTTCTACGAATCGATGAAAATCGTATTGATGACAACGCCATTTTTCTTTGTCGAGGAAAGCCAAATACTAACGGCACTCTTCGATGAGGGGCTTGAGTTGCTTCATCTTCGTAAACCGGATACTGAGCCGGTTTTTTCTGAACGCCTTTTATCACTTATCCCCGAATCTTATCATCGACGCATTGTTACTCACGACCATTTTTATTTGAAGAATGAATATGGACTGCGTGGTGTACACTTAAATGATCGTAATCTAGAGTTGCCGGATGGCTTCAAAGGAACGATTAGTTGTTCCTGCTATACGGTAGAAGAAATCGAAGCGCGCCGTAGGAAGATGGACTATGTCTTTCTACAATCCACGGATTTTAATGTTCCTGAGTCCCGCGAAACTTCATGGGAACTCTGGGAGGATGCTGCACATCAGATGTCGGAAAAAGAACTTAAGAAGGTCTATGTTTCGGGGGGCATCACGCTGGACGATCTGCCTCGCTTGCGCAGTTTGGGCTTTGGTGGTGCTGTGGTTTATGGCGACATTTGGAACAGGTTTAATATCTACTCTCAGCAAGACTATCAGGAGTTAATCCTACATTTTCGTAAATTGCTGAAATGATAATTATGGACAAGACTAAAAATATACAAGGCGTGAACTATGGTAGTCAACTTAAAAAGAACGATGCTACTCCTTTTGTGTTCTGGCCTTTGAGGCAGTTGTCCGTAGCCCCTTTGTAACTCGTTAAATATCTTTCTAATATGAGCTCTGATTCATTCATGGTATTCTCTGGCACCAAGACTCGCTATTTGGCCGAGAAAATCTGTAAGGACCTTAACTGCCCGCTTGGCAATTTGGTCATCACGTATTTCGCCGATGGCGAATTTGTAGTAAGCTTCGAGGAATCCATTCGTGGCCGCGATGTCTTCTTAGTGCAGTCCACATTTCCCAGTGCTGACAACCTGATGGAGCTGCTCCTGATGATTGATGCTGCAAAGCGCGCGAGTGCTAAGAGTATCAATGCAGTGATCCCTTACTTTGGTTGGGCGCGACAAGATCGCAAGGATAAGCCGCGTGTGTCTATCGGTGCAAAACTTGTAGCTGATATGCTCAGCGCAGCGGGTATAGACCGCTTGCTTACAATGGACCTCCATGCCGATCAAGAACAGGGATTCTTCGATGTTCCTGTTGATCATCTCTATGCGTCTACGGTGTTCATGCCCTACATTAAGAGTTTGAACTTGAAGAACCTTTGCATGGCCAGTCCTGATGTTGGTGGTTCGAAGCGTGCCAGTGCTTACGCTAAATTCCTTGATGTGCCTCTCGTTCTTTGCCACAAAACGCGTAAGAAAGCTAATGTGGTAGCGGATATGCAGATTATTGGTGATGTGCGCGATATGGATGTCATTCTAATTGACGATATTGTTGATACAGCAGGTACTATCACAAAAGCAGCTCAACTGATGATCGACAATGGAGCACATTCTGTCCGTGCCATGGCAAGCCACTGTATTATGTCTGGTCCTGCTGATGAGCGTGTGGCTAATTCTCCATTGCAGGAAATCATCTTTACGGATAGTATTCCATACCGCGGAACTTGTTCCAAAGTGAAGCAGCTCAGCGTGAGCGAAGTTTTTGCTGAAACTATTCGTCGCGTAGAAAACAACGAAAGTATTTCTTCTCAGTATCTTATCTAATAACTGAGCTACTTTCTTATTGATAAGTTTATCACTAAAAACGGACTGCCTCTTTTTCCTTTATTAAGGAGAAGATGAGGCAGTCCGTTCTTAATGAATTATTATCGGCTTGTTCTTTTTAGCCGATCAGGAAAAATGCTATTATTTCGGCTTTGATGTGGGAAGAATCCTATACCATACTTTCCAAGATCCATCTTTTTGATGTTCTACATGAATCTCAAAATCAGCATTATTGGGTATTTTATACATGAGAGTATTAGCTAGTTTATAAGCACCCCATTTAGTTTTGCATTGTCCAATGTAAATCCAAATAGGCTTGGATATTTTATGCTGAGTGCCTATGGCGTAGCTCTTGACTTCTGTAGATTTCTGTAGATGGTCGTATACGATGTTGCCCATATTATACGCAAATTCGTCACAAATAACGATGCTATCTAATCCTGCATCGTATGCAATATAGCCTCCATCATTATACTCTTCGCTCTCATTTTGGATGATTTGGTCTAATGCCAAAGAAATTCGTTTTGTGAGGACTTCTTTAGTAGAGTCTTTAAAACTGTCTCTCTCATCATTTTGGCTGCACCCTATTCCACTAATCAGAACGAGTATCAGCAGTGTAAAGGGAATGAAATAATGTTTCATAAGTTTTTTAGGTTGAATTGTTTCCTACTCTATAAGCTTTTCGGATTTTGCTTTAATTTCGCATTCTAGAATATGCGGATGTTATAATATTGCAAATATAAGTACGAATAAACTTAAGTGCAACTTTATTTTTGTTTTTTTAAGTAAAATGTCGATTATAGATGAGAGGAAGTTTCTTTTTTCCTTAAAAGGCTGTTTTCTTTTTCTTTTTGATATTTCATAAAGGATGAGTAAATGGAAAAACTCCGAGATTTAGGTAGTGTTCCTAAAAGCTTACACGCTCTCGGGCACGGGCAACGAGATGGCACAGTTCTGGCGCGCCGTCGAGTT